>QHVD01000303.1 GCA_003222235.1 Gemmatimonadota bacterium
CGCTTCCGAGCCTTCGAGCTCAGGCACTTCCGCCTCGAACGTCTGCGGGATCACGAGGGTGACCGCGCCGTCCGACCGCCCCAGGGTCTCCACCCGCAGGAAGCGGCGATCGTCGATCTGGACCCGGAAGCGGCACATCACCCCGCGGCGGCGCAGACTCCAATCGGGCGCGTCGAAGTACGTGTCGCGATGGAACGACTGCTCCACGGGGCCGGCAATGCGCAGCCCCAGCGGCGGGGGGTCCCGCACCAACCGGTTGAGGACATCCAGGGTCGGGACCTCGGCTCTCCACTCTGCGACAAGCGTCATCGTTGGTTCCGCTCCGATTCTCTCTAAGAGGCTAAGGGGCTAAGCGGCTAAGAGGCTAAGAGGCAAACGGGGGCGAGGGACCGAACGGCTAGCCCCTTAGCCTCTTAGCCCTTAGCCTCTAGAAGGCGAACCCCGCGCGCACGTAGACGCCGCTCCCCTCGCTGCTCCGGGCGTAGGCCACGCTGAGCGTGTTTCCCGGACTGAGAAACGCGACCCAGACGCCGCCGCCGCCACGCTGAGCGTGTTTACCGGACTGAGAAACGCGATCCACGCGCCGCCGCCCAGCCCCGCGTGCCAGCGGTCGGACGACTCGCCGGTCAGGTAGACTCGTCCCACGTCCCCGAGCCCGAACACGCCGAATTGCTCCGGCAAGAGCGCGAACAACCGGAACAAGGACAGCCGCAGCTCGGCACTCCCCGCGAGCGCGGCGTCGCCGGCAAAGCGGCGCTCCGCAAAGCCCCGCACCGTCGTCGCGCCGCCGACGTACGCGGCTTCGTCGAACGGGTATCGCCCCCACACTTTCTTTCCCTGGGCCCGCAGGGCGAGGGTCGGCCGTGTCGGTATCGGAGCCGTCAGGTAGACCGCCGCGTCGGCATGCGCTTCCTCGAACGGCGCGGTCACGTCCCAGGCCGCCGGATACGCGCTGCCCCCGACGTCGAGAAACGCGCCCGCGCTCGCGGCGCGCGGCCGATTCCGCGCGTCCACCCGGAGGTCCGCGCGCGCCCCGATCCGGCGCAACCGACCCACACCATAGGGCGCGAGCGAGTCGATGAACGTGCCGCGCTCGAGCCTCGTCTCAGTGAGCTTGACCGATGGCCCCAAGGAGAAGCGCGCCCGCTGCGAGAGCGGGACCACGAGCGCGGGTGCGACGGAGTATTCTTGCTGCTTCACCTTGTAGAAGTCGTCCGGGCGGCCGTCTCGTTCCCGAAGCCGTAGAACCGCACCACGTCGATCCCCGAGGCCCGCGCCGCCAAGGTCGCATCCAGGCCCAATCCCACGCCGCGAAAATCGCCGGCGTAGTCGACGCGGAAGCGTTGGGGGGCAGTGGCGAAGTTGACCCACAGCGTCTGCCGCAACGCATACGGCGCGCGCCGGAACCCGTAGCCCGTCACCGTCTCCCCGACGCCCAAGACCAGCCCGAGATCGCGCGCGAACACCATCCGCACCAGCGGGTTCCAGCGAGCGCCCCAATCGCGCGGCGGCGCGCGCAGCGGGTCGAGCCGGCTGCCGCCGCTGTCCCGGTAGAACCGGACTCCCGCCCGCGACGAATCCAAGACCTCGTCGCGCTGTCCGCCGCCGATCACGCGAACGGTGATACGGCGACCTGCGCCGCGAACGACGGTCCGATCGTCGCCGCCCTGCAGGTAGACGCGAACTTCTCCCGTTTCACCCGGGCGAAACGTGCGCTGGTAATAAGGCGCGCCGCGCGCCGCTCCCGATCGGGGATCGCGCGGCGACAGCCGCAGGGTCACCGTTCCGTCAGCATGCCGGTCCACTTCCGCGAGCTCCGCCTGGTCCGTCGCATGGACGTCCACGTCTCGGGCCAGCAACGCGTAGAACCGGCTCGCGGCCTGTCCCAACCCGTCGCGCCGCTGCTTCAGCGCGCGGGCCAGCCCGGGGCCGCTCTGCCCGTAGTATTCGGCCGGCTGGCGGCGCACGGCAACGTCGATCACCGAGTCGGTCAGCTGCACCTGCAGTGCCGCGGCGGTCGAATCCCAGACCGGCCTCTCCAAGTCCGTGAGCAGCCGCCGATCGAGCGCCCGCGCGTCCCAGTTGAGACCGACCATGTCGGGATAGGTACGCCCGAAGCTCACGACGTCCGGGTGGTAATAGCGGGCGAGCCACGGCAGGAATCCGTCGAGCCTCGAGAACGCCTGATCGCGATCGCGGGGGATCGGGCGCCACACGCGCGCGTCGCCCTCGTCGAACCGGGCCCAGCGCCACTGGTCGGCGTGACGGTCCCAATCACCCACATAGACGTCGAGCAGCCGCGCCGTGAGATAGGCCCGGGAGTCCACCCGGTTCGCCGGATCCCGGTCGAGCTCCTGCCACAGCTTCGTCGTGCTCACGATCTTGGTCACGCCGGCAAAGACCGTGTCCTCCTCGTCGGGCACTTTCGGCGGACGTTCTTCGAGCTGGCCCAGCATGCCGCCGAAGGCCGGCCGGAACTCGCCCAGCCGCGCGTCATCGGGCAGGACATAGAGGCGCGGCTCCACGTGGAGCACGCCCGCCGCCGCGAGCAAGGGCGCGACTACCAGCGCGCCGGCGGGATGGCTGGAGCTGATCTGATCCTGGAGGATGTCCTGCACGAACGTCCCGCGCAGCTCGGGCGGCATTGCGCCCGCCGGGTCCTTGTCCACGGAACGGAACACGTACGTCCTGCCGTCCGCGCTCTGGAAGCGGAGCGACTTCGTCTGGCGCCCACCGCCGCGCTTCGTGGGTGTGAGCCCACCTGCGACGCGCGCCAGATCGAGCACCTCGACCCGCACCGGCGTCGTCCACAGATCGCGGTAGTGCCGGCCGAGCATGACGCGGTGCAACCAGCCGGCCCCGTACTGCGGGCCGGCGGTCACATTCACGGAGCCCGGCGCGGCCACTCGGGGCGCGGGGGAAGCCTGCACCGCCACGATCAGCAGGCCGCGCCGGCTGCCTTCTAACCAGGCGTTCCGACGCGGCGTCATGGCGCCCCGCTACCTTCCTACGCCGCGCAGCGATCGGTATTCGGCGGCGACGACGTAGGGCGCGCCAGGGGTCCGGGGAGCGCGTCCTTGCCAAGCCGCAGGAGGTATTCAAGCGTGGACTTGCCGTCCCCGGCGGGAAGAATCTCCCGGAGCTCCCAGCGTTTGCCGGCTTCGAGGAGTACTGACTCCACGGCCCGCTGCGCGGGCTCGAGGTCGGTCGTGTGGACCAGGAGCAGGGTGTCGAACCGCTTCTTTTTCATCTTGGCCCGGTCCGCGATGTAGCGGCTCAGGCGGTCCGATGCCGCCGCGACCTTCTCGAGCTCCTGCGGCGTCAGCGCCCGCAGCAGCTCCGGGTCGCCGATCACCTGATACTCTCCCGTCTTCCAGTCCGGCGCGACGATCGCCTGGCCGGGGCGCAGCCGGCCGGTCAATCCCTGGTCCGCATAGATGTTCCCGACGTTGAACTTCCACAGCGCGAGCATCGTGTAGTTGAACACGAGCGACGTCACCGCCGACACGACAGGCACGAACACGCCAGCCGCCATCCCGAGACCCAGAGCCAGATAGATGTACACGACGTCCTTCGTGTCTTTCAGCGTGTTGCGGAAACGGATCGCTGCCACGATCCCGCCGAGGGCGAACGCGAGCGCGAGGCTGTTCTGCACCAGAATGAGGGTGCCGGCGATGGTCATGGGAAGCACGATGACGGTCTGCACGACCGACTGGTCGTACCCGCGTTGCTGCTTCGTGACCATGTAGACCCACGCTGACGGGAGTGCCAGTACGAGCGCCCCGAGCATGGACAACACCGTGATTAGAGCCAGCGCAACTGACCCGAGACTGCCGATGCCCACTGATGTGGCCGCTTGCTCGATCGCCTTGCTCTTCGACGTGCCGCCGATGGACGAGTATTCCTGCGCGCGGGCGAAGAGATCCCTCACCTGCGGGAAGAAGGTGAGGACCAACGCCACGGCGAGGCCCAGGAGGGCATAGTAGACCGCCAGCCGCACGAACGGGGATTTCCAGATCCGACCCATATCGGGCCCCTTTTCCGGCAGCTCGCGCGCGAGCGCGAGTCCAGCGCCAGCCTGGACAAAATAGAAGGGCTGCGCGACGCGTTGGCTAGTGCCGTTCCAGCTATCGAGGCTCGGCAGTCGGCCTTAACTTGGAGCTTGTGAACGACTTGCTGGACGTGCTGCGACGCCGCCTCGCCCCGCACTACAGCGTCGAGCGCGAGCTCGGGGCCGGCGGGATGGCCACGGTGTTCCTCGCCCGGGAAGAACACCCCAGCCGCCGGGTCGCCATCAAGGTGCTCGATCCCCTCGTCGCGACGCGGCTCCTGCGCGAGCGCTTCCTGCGCGAAGTGGATCTGTCGTCGAAGCTCACTCACCCGCACATCGTCCCAATCTTCGCTGCGGGTGAGGTGGACGGACTGCTCTACTACGTGATGCCGTATCTGGAAGGCGAGTCGCTGCGATCCCGGTTGCAGCGGGCGCCGCGGCCCGGGCTCGAGGAGACGCTGCACGTCGCCCGGGACGTGGCCGACGCGCTCGGCTACGCACACGCCCAGGGAGTGATCCACCGCGACATCAAGCCCGAGAATGTCCTGCTCTCCGGCGGCCACGCGGTCGTCGCGGACTTCGGGATCGCGCGCGCGATCAGCGCGGCCGGCAGCGAGAGTCTCACCCGGACGGGCCAATCCATCGGCTCGCCTGCGTATATGAGCCCCGAGCAGGCCGTGGGGAGTCGGGAGCTCGACGCCCGCACCGACATCTACAGTCTCGGGTGCCTGCTGTTCGAGATGCTCGCGGGGGAGCCACCCGTCCGCAGCCTGCTGGATCAGGATGTCCGCAACTGGGGATTGCTCGAATCGAGGGGCGGCCTGAGCGAGACGGGAGCCCGCGGCGCCCGCGCCGTGAAGCACGCGCTGTCGACCGCCCTCGCCCTGCTCCCCGAGGAGCGGTTCGCCACGGCGGACGAGTTCGCGGCGGCGCTCGGCGGACCGAGCCACCGCTCGAGCATCCCCTCGCGCGGGCCGCTCACGGGACGGCGGGGGCGGCGGATCGCCGTCGCTGGGGCTGCTCTCGTCGCCCTGGCCGCCTTGGCCGTCCTGGCGGGGGTGCTGCTACCCCGGCGGTACGCCGCTCTCTCCCCGCGCCGCGTGGTCGTGGCAGTGATCGAGAACCACACGGGCGACTCGACGCTCGACAACCTGGGCCACATGGCCGCCGACTGGGTGACCCAGGGGCTCGCGCAGACGGGGCTCGTGGAAGTGGTCCCGTCGATGGCGGTGATGCAATCGGAGCGCGTCACTCCGGGGGAGAGCCACGGCGCCGGGCATCTCGACGGCGCGGGCATCCGCGCGCTCGGGCGAGAGACGGGCGCCGGGACCGTCGTCGCCGGCGCGTACTACCGGCACGGCGACAGCGTCCAGTTCCAGGTCGAGATCACCGACGGGACCGACGGCAAGATCCTCCGGGCGCTCGATCCCGTCGGCGGGCCTGTGACGAAGCCGCTCGTCGCGGTGGAGCTGGTACGGCAGCGCGTGATCGCCGCGCTCGCGACGCTGTTCGATCCGCGCCTCAGCTCTTGGGCGGCGACCGCGAGCCAACCGCCGAGCTTCGAATCTTACCAGGAGTTCATCGCGGGCCTGGACCGGTTCGTCCAGTTCGATTGGCCCGGCGCGATCGGGCACTTCGAGCGGGCGGCGGCGGGTGACACGGCGTTTCGGCTGCCTCTCATCTTTTCCGCGGTGACGCACATGTATCTCGAGGATTTCGCCGCCGCGGAATCGATCGCTCACGAGGTCGAGCGGCGCCCGGGGCGGCTGGCCCCGTTCGACCGCTCCTACCTGAGTTGGGTGCTGGCACGGTGCCGGGGCGACCGGGCCGAAGCCTTGCGGATGTCACGCGCCATGGCGAGCCTCGCCCCGGGCTCGGAAGAACTCTATCTCCTGGCCGGGGACGCCATGGCACTCAACCGCCCCCGGGAGGCGGTAGACGCGCTGCGGGCGCTCGGCCCCGACCGCGGCTTCACCGGCGGATGGTGGTTGTACTGGGACGTGCTGACGGAGGCGCTGCACACGTTGGGAGACCATCGTCGCGAGCTGAAGGAGGCGCTCGAGGGACGGCGCCGGTTTCCGGAAAATCTCCGGCTACTGACGGCCGAGGTGCGGGCCCTCGCGGCGCTGGGCCGGACGGAGGACGTGACCCGGCGGCTCGGAGAGAGCGTGAATGCGTTCCGCGGGGAGGGGTGGACGCCGGCGGACGCGATGCTGGTCGCAGCCGTCGAGCTGCGGGCTCATGGCTCCGCCGCTGCGGCCGACACCGTGCTGGCGCGGGCTTTCGAGTGGCTCGCCGCGAATCCGGCCGCGACGGCCGCATCCGCTGCGCACCGCTACCGCATCGCCCTGGTGTCGTACGCCGCGGGACGACTGGATGACGCCCGGCGCGACTTCGAGCGCCTCGCGGCCGGGGCACCCGCGGCCCGCACCCAGTCCCTCGAGTTAGTCGCGGAGCGCATGGGTGATGCGCCGGACCACATGGGCGATCTCGGGTACCTCGGCGTCATCGCGGCGCGGCAGGGGAATCGGGAGGAAGCACTCCGCATCGACCGCACTCTTGAGGGTGCCAAGCAGCCCTATCTGTTCGGCCGACACACGATGTGGCGGGCTCGCATCCACGCGCTCCTGGGAGATCGGGAGCTCGCCATCGCCCTGCTGCGCGACGCGCTCGGCCAGGGGTTCCTCAATACCCATGTGCTGCAGACCGACCTCGCCTTCGAGTCCCTGCGCGACGATCCGTCGTTCCAGGAGCTGACGAAGCCCAAGAGCTAGGGATGCTGACGCCGTCGCTCGAGGAGCTCCAGCGCGCCGTCGGCGACCGCTACGAAGTGCTGAGCCTCGCCGGGGCCGGGGGCATGGGCGCGGTATTTCGCGCCCGGCACCGCGCGCTGGGCCACATGGCGGCGGTGAAGGTGCTCCCCCCCGACATCGCCGCGAGCGAGATGCGGCAGGCCCGCTTCAAGCGCGAGGCCGCCCTCGCCGCCTCCCTGTCGCACCCCCATATCGTGCCGGTCTACGAGTTCGACACGCGCGAAGGGATCACCTTCTTGATCATGCCCTTCGTGCGGGGCGATACGCTCGAGCGCGTGCTCGCGGCGGGCGACCAGGGGAGAGTCGGCCTCGAGCAGGTGCTGCGGGTGGTGCGGGAAGTGGGCGCGGCACTCGACTTCGCGCACCGGCGCGGCATCGTGCACCGCGACATCAAGCCGTCGAACATCCTGATCGAGGAGGACACGGGCCGGGCGCTGCTCACCGATTTCGGCATCGCGCGCGTGGAGCATGTCGCGACCTCTTCTCTCACGGCGCCCGGCATGGCGATCGGCACGCCCGATTACATGGCGCCCGAGCAAGCCGCGGGGAGCGAGCGGCTGGACGGGCGGGCCGACCTCTACTCGCTCGCTCTCGTGGCGTTCGAAGCGCTGACGGGAACGCGACCGGCGTTGGGCACGGAGCGCGCCGCGCTCGCCCGCGCGCTGTGCGCGGCCCGGCCCGAGCTGTCGGGCGCCGCCGCAGCCGCCCTGGTCGCCCCTCTCGCCCTGCGGCGGGACGACCGCCCCGCATCGGCGGCCGCGTGGCTGGCCGCGGTCGATCGCGGCGCGGCGGGCGGGTGGCGGCGCCGGCGGCGCTGGCTCGCAGCGGCAGGCCTCGCCGCCGCGCCGCTCGCGGGCACCGGGTGGTATCTGTGCCGCGCTCATGTGATCTGTCCGTTGCCGCCCGGCCGGCCCGCCGTCGCCGTCATGCCCTTCACCGTGCTGGGGGCGTCGCCGTATCCCGCCGGCCAGCTCCCCGACCAGCTGATCGCCCGCTTCAGTCCGGTCCCCGACCTCGAAGAGGCGTTGTCGTTCGGCAAGGTCAGCGCACAGATCGGTACGCAACCGGTCTCGAACGGTGAAGCCGACAGCGTCGCGCGTCGCCTCGGCGCGTGGTACTTCCTCCAAACGAACACCGAGTTCGCGAAGAGCCGCGTCACTCTCGCGGCCCGGCTGTACGAAGTGGGGCAGAAGCGGGAGCGCAGCCGCGCCCAGGCGACCGGGTCGGCGGACTCCGTGTCCGACCTCATGGACCGGGTGTGGGCTCAGATCCTCGGCCACGGCTTCGTCCCCAAGACTTACCCCACGCTCCCGAGCGGCAACAAGGACGCCATCGCCGCCTACCTCAACGCGGAGTACGCCTTTCGGCGCGGCGACTACCGCACCGCCCGCGCGGAGTATACGCGCGTGATCGAAGCCGACTCCGGCTTCGCCATCGCGCATTTTCGCCGCGCCCTCGTGGCGGCCCAGGTCGATCCGACGCGAGAGGGCTTCGGCGCCGCGCTCGCCGGTGCGCGACGCCACCAGCGCGGCCTGTCGCCGGCGGACAGCTTGCTCCTCGACGGCTTCTACCTGCTCCTCGACCGGGGCGACGGGCTGGCGGCGCTGGAGCGCTTCAAGCGGGCGAGCGAGCAGGCGCCCGACTACCCACCGGTGTGGTTCGTCCTGGGCGAGTTCTACTACCACTTCGGCAACCTGTTCGACCAGAGCATCGCCGAAGCGGGACGGGCGTTCAATCGGGTGCTCGATCTCGACCCGCGCTTCGCGCCCGCCCTGCCGCACCTCATGTCCCTCGCTTACCTCGAAGGAGACCGCCAGGAGACCCGGCGTTTGATCCACAGCTACCTGCGGCTCGACTCGACCTCGGTCGTCGCGGAAGCCGTCGGGATCGCCGACACGCTGGTGTTCGAGTCGCCGCCGGCCCAGCTGCAGCTCGCCAGGACGCTCTGCGCGCACAGCTTCCTCGCGCTCGAGTTTCTGGCATTCCAGGCCGCGGAGTTCGGAACGAGAGAGGACCGCCAGCTCTACGGCCGGCCTCTGCTCCGCTGCCTGGAACAGCGCGCGGCGACGGATGACGAGCGGGCGAGAGCGCTGCGGATGCGGCTGGCCGCGGACCTGCGCGACGGTTACGCGGACAGCGCCCGCGCCCGGCTCGACCGGGCCACCCTCGGCTGGGCGGCACGCGAGCGTGACCTCTGGATCCTTCTCTTCAAAGCCGCGGAGCTCCCACCGCTCGGCGACTGGCGCGCGGCGGCCCAGCGCGTGAGCCCCCGCGTTGCGACGGCCGACCCCGTCGCGCACTGGCTGCTCGCGCGCGTGAACGTCGACCGGGCCCGGCACGCCGTCGCGCTGCACCGGCTGGCGACGGACAGCGCGCCCCTGGCCGCCAGTCTCGACCTCGATCTCGCAGCGCGCGAGGCCCTCGCACGGCGCGACTCGACCCAGGCCCTGCACCTCTGGGATCAGGCGACGCGGCACTTCGACGTCTTGAGCGTGCCGTTCGAGCTCGTCGCCTCGCTCTGGCCGCTGCGGCTCGACATGGCGCGCCTCACCGTCGCGCGGCGAGACGACGCGACCGCCGCCCGCGCCTGTGGGTCGTTCCAGACCCTGATGGGCTACGTGGACCAGGTTGCAGTGCCCGAAATCGAGCGGCTCTGCCCCGCGCGGTAGGGGTCCTCACCCCCTGACGCCCCGCTCAGGTCCTCACCCCCTGACCCCCTCTCCGTTCCGGAGAGGGGGAACTCAGGCCATACATCGTTCCCCCTCTCCCGAAGGGAGAGGGGGCCAGGGGGTGAGGACTCAAGAGGCTTGACCGCTGCTTGACCCCTCCGGCGCATCGTGCGGCCGTCCCTTACGGTGCGATCATCGGGGCGGCGCTTGGATATGCCGTGAGGACTGAGGTCTGGGCGGGAGTACCGCTCGGTCAAACGCATCACCTCTCGCTCGCCCCGCGCGGCAGCGGCCTGGCGCTCTCCCTCGCATTCTGAGAGCAATCAAGCCCAGGTCGCGAGCAAAGCGCCAGGCTCGCTGTGGCAGAGAGTGGCCGTCGCACAGCGGGTGGCCGTCGCGCTCGGCGAGGAGTAGGTTCACCGCGTGATCGCGCATCGCGTCTCGGGCGCCCAGCTCACTGGGCTCTTGTTGGTGGCGGCCTGCAAACCGGGTGGGAACGGCTCGGGCAGCGCGACGGTCGGTTGGCCCGCCTATGGGGGCGACCCCGGCGGCGCGCGCTATTCGGCCGCCGCCGAGATCACTCCGCGAAACGTTGCCCGGCTCCGCGTCGCCTGGACCTATCGCACGGGCGACGTGTCCGACGGCCGGCACTGGCCCAGCACCACCCGCTTCGAGGCGACGCCGATCCTCGGCGAAGGCACGCTGTATCTGAGCACGCCGTTCGACCGGGTCGTGGCGCTCGATCCCGCAACCGGCTCCGAGCGCTGGCGCTTCGACCCGGGGATCGATCTCTCGACTCCCTACTCGGAAGGCCTCGTGTCCCGCGGCGTCGCCTACTGGCGAGACTCGACGGCCGTGCCGAACGCGCCGTGCGGCCGGGCGATCTTCCTCGCGACGCTCGACGCGCGCCTCATCGCGCTCGACGCCCAGACCGGTACGCCCTGCCCCCGCTTCGGGCGCGCGGGTGCGGTGAGCCTCGCCGGCGACGTGGGGCCCGTCCAGCGGGGGCAGTACGAGGTGACGTCTCCGCCCGCCGTCGTGAACGCGATCGTCGTGGTGGGCTCCGCGGTGGGCGACAACCGCGGCGTCGCCGTCGAGCACGGCACGGTGCACGGAATCGACGCCCGCACCGGGGCGCTGCGGTGGAGCTGGGACCCGATCCCGCGCGACTCAGGCAGCCCGGCCTGGCGCGATTGGAAGCCGGACCAGGCGCGTCGCACCGGTGCGGGGAACGCCTGGGGAGTGATCTCGGCCGACCCGGCGCGCGACCTCGTGTTCGTGCCCACCGGGAGCGCCGCGCCCGACTACTACGGCGGCGAGCGACTCGGCGCGAACCGCTATGCCAACTCCGTCGTCGCGCTCCGGGCGTCCACCGGCGCGCTCGTGTGGGCGTTCCAGGTTGTGCATCACGATCTGTGGAACTACGACGTGGCCGCCGAGCCGGCCCTGGTCACGATCCGGCTCGACGGGCGGGACGTCCCGGCCGTCGTCGTCTCCACCAAGATGGGGCATGTCTTCGTCCTGTCGCGTGAGACCGGCGCACCGCTGTTCCCGGTAGAAGAGCGACCCGTGCCACACAGCGACGTGCCCGGCGAGGCGGCGTGGCCCACCCAGCCGTTCCCCGTTCGGCCGCCACACATTGTCGGCCCCACGGACGCGTGGGGCCCGACCCCGCAGGACCTTGCGTTCTGCCGGGACCGGCTCGAGCACCTGCGTCACGACGGCATCTTCACGCCACCGAGCCTGGGCGGCAGCGTGATCTATCCGGGGTCGGTCGGAGGGACGAACTGGGGTGGCGTCGCGGTACAGCGTGACCAGGGCCTGGTCGTGACGGCGATCAACCGCCTCGCCTTTTGGGCGCAGCTCGTCCCGGCCAATCGCGTGGCGCTGCTGAGCCGCGAGGACCGGAACCAGCTCGCCGAGCAGCGCGGCACGCCCTACTGGCTCGCCCACGGGCCGCTCGTCTCGCCGAGCCGGGTTCCCTGCACACGCCCGCCCTGGAGCTCGCTCGTCACCGTGGACCTGAAGACCGGCGCCGTACGCTGGGAAGTGCCGCTCGGCACGATCCCCCCGCTCACGGCCCAGGCTCCCGACGCCGCCAAATGGGGCTCGGTGACCCTGGGCGGTCCCATTGTGACCGCCGGCGGCCTGGTGTTCATTGCCGCCGCCCTCGACGACAGCCTCCGCGCCTTCGATCTCCAGGATGGGAAGGAGCTGTGGAGCGCCGCGCTGCCGGCCGGCGGCCAGGCGACCCCGATGACCTATCAGCTGACGCCCGGTGGCAAGC
This sequence comes from Gemmatimonadota bacterium, assembly GCA_003222235.1. Taxonomy (GTDB): domain Bacteria; phylum Gemmatimonadota; class Gemmatimonadetes; order Gemmatimonadales; family GWC2-71-9; genus AG12. The sequence continues at coordinate 11,821 of QHVD01000303.1, forward strand.
AGTACGTCGTCATCGCCGCCGGGGGCCACGGGGCTCTGGGAACGACGTTCGGCGACTACGTCGTGGCGTTCGCGCTGCCCTGACGCTGCGAGGCGGTCCGGCCTGAGCGGGCGTCGCCTCACGCACCGCTTGACGATCGCTGCACTTCACTTTGCCGGGCCTTGAGGGGCCCAGCCCATCGTGTGCGCGTCACGAACGGAGACGCGCATGCAGACCATCCCTCGCCGCCAAGCCCTGCATCAGCTGGGCCTCATCGCGGCCGGACTGGCCGCCGCCTGCACACCCGTGCGCGTGCTCGTGAGCGCGTACCCGCAGGCGTTCGACGACGACGACGAGCTGGTCGACCGCGTGCTCCGCGCCTTCGTGACGGCTGTGATCCCGGGAGCGCCGGCCGACGACCCGGACCTCGTCCGCGCCTATACCGATCCCGCCTATCCGTTCGCCCAGTACGTGGGATTCTTCGCGGCCGATCTCTCCCGGCGCGCGGCGCAGCGGTTCGCGGGACGGCCGTTCGAGCGGCTCGACGTGCGACAGCGGACCGCCGTGATCGCAGAAGGCCTCGCGGCGGACGGCACGACGCGCAAGCTGTACAACGGCGCCGTGGTGCTAGCCCAGATCGCGTTCTACGCCGGGATGTACGACGACAAGAAGGGCTGCCCCATGATCGGCTTCGAGGGCGGCTACCACTGGCACCCGCTGAGCGACATGACGCATTCGAGCCCGGAGCGCTTTCTCTCGCACGCGCGCACGGCGGATGGCAACTTCGCCTGAGGCACATCATGCAGACTGTGCACACCGACGTTCTGATCATCGGCACGGGATTCGGCGCCGCGGCGCCCGCGCTGCGCCTGGCGGAAGCCGGGGCGCGGGTGGTGATGGTCGAGAAGGGTCCCAAGGTGCAGACGTCCGACTTCCGGCAGACGTCCGACCCCCAGTACCTCCTCAAGTACATCAAGGGGACGCCGGGCGACCACCTGAGTCTCACGTACGCCGAGGCGCTGGGAGGTGGGTCCGGCTTCTACGAGATGGTGTCGCTGCGGGCACCGTCGCTCGTCTTCGACCAGCTGGACGCGCAGGGCCGGCGGCTATGGCCTGCGGGCCTCGGTCGATCCGCGCTCGACCCCTACTACGACGTCGCCGAGCGGATGCTGCACGTATCGCAGATTCCGCTCGACGAGGTGCCGAAGACCGGTCTGGTCTTCGCCCAGCTGATGAGGAACCTGGGCTACTCCGTCGATCGCGCCCGCTATGCGGTACGCGGCTGCCAGGGGAGCGGCTTCTGCGTAACGGGGTGCATCTACGGGGCGAAGCAGTCGCTGTTCCTCAACTACCTGCCGCAGGCGGTCGCGGCGGGCGCCGAGATCGAGACGGATCTCGAAGCGCTGTCCATCGAGCCGCTCGCGGCCGCGCCATACCGCTACCAGGTGCTGTGCCGCGGCCACACGGGCGGGCGCGATCACGTGCGCTTCGTCGCCAAAATCGTCGTGCTCGCCGGCGGGACGGTGGGCACTGCGCGGCTGCTGCTGCGCTCGCGTGGCAACCTCCCATTTCTGAGCGAACACGTCGGGCGCAACATCGCCTACAACGGCAGCGTGAAGGTGGCGGGACTGCTCCCCGATTCCTTCCCCGACACCGACATGTTCACCGGCCGGACGCACCCGGGCATGATCAGCTACGAGTTCCTCGAGTCGCACGGGATCACCGTGCACGGGGTGAAGGCCCTGCCGCTGATGATCGTCTCGGCAGCGCGTATGCGCCTCGACGGTGACGGCGCCAATCCGGCCTGGTGGGGGCAGCCCAACGTGGAGCTCATGCGACAAATGCGCCATCGTATGGTCGTCCTCGTGGCGTTCGGACTGACGCCGCCGGGTGCCCGGCTCGACATGGCGGAGGGCGCGGAGGCGCGAGTGTCGCTGCCGATGACCGAGCCCCTCCAGCGCTACCACGCGGACACCAGGCGCCTGCTCGAGTCGATCCTGGTGCGGAACGGCTGCCGCCTGGTGCAGACGGAGTTTCTCGACAAGGACCTCGCCCCCGAGGCGGGCGTGCACTTTTCCACGGCCCACCAGGTGGGATCGTGCCGTATGGCGGATACCAGGTCCGCCGGCGTGGTCGACGGGGACGGAGAGGTGTTCGGCTATCCGGGTCTGTATGTGAGCGACGGCGCGGCCATCCCCTCCTCGCTCTCGGTGAATACGAGCCTTACAATTCTCGCGAACGCGGAGCGGATCGCGGCGGGATTGCGGGAGCGCTACCGGCTGCGCGCGTGACGGGATTTGCTTGGTGAGGCGCAAGATCCCGGTTCAGGCGCCGCCGATCCGTTCTTCAAGTCGAGGAGGTCAATATGCAAATCAGTCATGGTTCGATCGCGGCCGTCATGCTGTTGCTCCTCGCCGCCGCGTGCGACGATCATTCGAGCGCTCCTACCAGTCCCCGCGTCGAGCCGCCCCTCGCCGCACGCGGCGCAGCTCCCGCTCCGACTCCGCTCCTCCCGGTGCAGCTGCCGGGCCAGACGCTCGAGCTCTGGCCGTTCACCGGCTTCGGGTTCGGCGAGCAGTCGGATCCCGTGAACCTGATCTGGATCGGCCAAGCCGATCCTCTCCGCCTGCGGGCCGCGCTGCTCCAGCTCGGCGGCGACCGCACGGC
>QHVD01000304.1:0-6790 GCA_003222235.1 Gemmatimonadota bacterium
ATTCGGGAGGATCTCGATCCGGTGCGCCACGCGCAGGCGTACGAGCGGGGCGGGGCGGCGGCGATCTCGGTCCTCACCGACGAGGTGCATTTCGGAGGCTCGCTCGAGGATCTCGCTCGGGTCGCGCAGGCCGTGACGGTCCCCGTGCTCTGCAAGGATTTCATCCTCGACGAGCTCCAGCTGCTCGAGGCGCGGGCGGCGGGTGGGAGTGGCGTATTGTTGATCGTACGGGCACTCGCGCCGGAGCGGCTGCGGGCACTCGCCCGGGCTGCCCGGGACCAGGACCTGGGCGTGCTGGTGGAGGTGCACACGGAGCAAGAGCTCGAGCAGGCGCTCGGCGCGGAGCCGACCGCGCTGGGGGTGAACAGCCGGGACCTGGCGACGTTCACGGTGGACCTGGCGCTGGCCGAGCGCCTGCTGGCCCGTGTGCCGCCGGGCGTGCCCGCGGTGGCGGAGAGCGGGATCGAAACGCGGGCTGACGTGGCGCGGCTGGCCCAGGCGGGTGCCGACCTGGTGCTGGTCGGCACGTCGGTATCCCGCACGGACGATCCGGCGGCGGCAGTGCGGGCGCTCGTCGGCGTACCGAGGAGGGGGCGGTGACCAGGATTCAATGCGGAATGCGAAATGCGGAGTGCGGAATTCACCGCGCGACGGTCGTGCAGCGCGGTGAGCTCGTGGGATCGAACTTGCCCTGCAATTCCGCATTCCGCATTCCGCACTCCGCATTGGAGACATTCCGCGTTCCGCATTCCGCATTCCGCATTGGGGAGGGGCCGTGACCGATCTCCCCGGCGTCGCCGCCCCCGGCCGCTTCGGCCCCTACGGCGGCCGCTATGTCCCCGAGACCTTGATGGCGGCGCTCGAGGAGCTCGAGCGGGTCTACGATGAAGCGAAGGGCGACCCGCGCTTCTGGGCCGAGCTGGACGGGCTGCTCAAGGACTATGTGGGACGCCCCACTCCGCTCACGGAGACGCCGCGGCTCGGGGCGGAGGTGGGTCCAGGGGTCGTCGTGGTGCTCAAGCGCGAAGACCTGAACCACACCGGGGCGCACAAGATCAACAACACGCTGGGGCAGGTGCTCTTGGCCCGGCGCATGGGCAAACCGCGCATTATCGCCGAGACGGGCGCGGGCCAGCACGGCGTCGCCACGGCCACCGTGTGCGCCCGCTTCGGGCTCGAGTGCGTGGTGTATATGGGTGAGGAGGACATGCGCCGCCAGCGCCTGAACGTGTACCGCATGGAGCTGATGGGGGCGCGGGTGGTGCCGGTGACGTCCGGCACGCGCACGCTCAAGGACGCCACCAACGAAGCGCTGCGCGACTGGGTCACAAACGTCACCACGACACATTACATCATCGGCTCCGTGGTGGGTCCGGATCCGTTCCCGCGCATCGTGCGCGACTATCAGTCGGTGATCGGTCGCGAGGCACGGGCCCAGACCCTGGAGCGCTACCGCCGCCTGCCGCGCACCGTGGCGGCGTGTGTCGGCGGCGGATCGAACGCGATGGGGATCTTCACCGCATTCCTGGACGACGGCGACGTGGAGCTCGTAGGGGTCGAGGCGGCGGGTGAGGGGCTCGGCACGAGGCGGCATGCCGCCTCGCTCGCGCGCGGGAAGCCGGGCGTGTTCCACGGCAGCCTCAGCTATCTGCTCCAGGACGCGGACGGCCAGGTGCAACCCGCCCACAGCGTGTCGGCCGGGCTCGATTATCCAGGGGTCGGGCCCGAGCATGCTTACCTGAAGGACACGGGTCGCGTATTGTATGAAGCAGTGACTGATCGGCAGGCACTGGACGCCTTCGCGGACCTGTCCCGGCTGGAGGGAATTCTCCCTGCCCTGGAGAGCGCCCACGCCATCGCCTGGGTAATCGGTCACCGCGGGCACTGGGGCGCCGGAGACATCGTGTTGATCAATCTCAGCGGCCGTGGCGACAAGGACGTGGCCATGGTCGCCGAACTGACCGGAGCTAAGCTCTGACTTACCGCTCCCCCGCTTCCTCTCCTAATCCCCCCGTACCCGAGCTGGCATTACCGCCGTCGCAGGTCGAGGAGCTCTGGCAGACCCTGTCGAAGGGAATCCGCGCGACTCAGCTCTACCTGCCGAACAACCCGGTCTACCAGCGCGCCGTGGACAACGTGCGGGCCGGCCTGCAGCAGATCTGGCAGGTCACGGACGGGCTGGTGTTCGACATCGACGAGACCCAGCTGCGCTGGGAGGACGTGGTCGTCTACAGCCAGGGCACCCATAGCGAGAGCATCGCATGGACGCTGTACAAGGACGGCGTCCGCTCGCTGGCGTTCAAGCCGGGCGTCGAAGACGGGGAGATCGTCAGCTTCCTCGGCGTGCTGCAGCAGGCGAAGAACCTCCAGGCGGAAGCTCCCGACGACCTGGTCACGTTGCTCTGGGCGCAGGACTTCCAGTTCATCAGCTACACGTTCCGCGAGCTGGCCAGCGAGAACGCGGTCCCCATCGAAGCGAGCGAGACCGTCCTCGAGATGCCGCCGACCGAGGTGCGCCAGTACGTGGCGGAGGAGGCGCCGCCCGCCCGGCCCGCGGGGTTGATCTCGATCGAAGACTTCGACACCACGCTCTACTTCCTCGATGATCGGGAAATCGACTACCTCAGAGGCGAGGTCGAGCGCGAGTACGCGCAGGATTTGCGCCGCAACGTGCTGTCGATGCTGTTCGACCTGCTCGAGCTCCAGAGCTACGGTACGGTGCGGGCCGAGCTGATCTCGATCCTCGAGAACTTCATTCCGTACCTCCTGGGCGCCGGAGACTTCCGTTCGGTGGCCTACATTCTTCGGGACACGCGGATGATCCTGCAACGCGCCCGCGAGCTCATTCCGGAGCACCGGCAGACGCTCGCCACGCTGCCCGCGCGGCTGTCGCAGCGCGACGCTCTGTCGCAGCTGATCCAAGCGCTCGACGAGGCGGCGGTGCAGCCGACGGAGGAAGAGCTCGGCGAGCTGTTCCAGGAGCTGCGCCCCGACGCTCTGTCCACGCTGATGAGCTGGATGCCGAAGCTCAACAACGACAACGTGAAGCACCTGGTCGGGGGGGCGGCGATGCGGCTGGCCCAGACCTACCCGGCGGAGGTGCTGAAGGCCCTGGCGAGTGAGGATGTAGCGGCCCAGCTCGCGATGGTCCGGCTCGCGGGGCGACTCAAGTTGGCCGGCGCCGCCGACGGGATGGAGCCGCTGCTCCAAACGACCGACCACTCGCTGAAGCTCGCGGTGGTGGAGGCGCTGACCCAGATCGCGAGCCCGTTCGCCATGCGGCTGCTCGAAAAGGCGATCGACGATGGCGACCGCGACGTCCGGATCGCCGCGGTGCGGTTCCTCGGCTCGCGCGGCTACCGCAACGCCGCTGGCCGGGTCGAGACGGTGGTCACGGGCTCGAAACTGAAGAACGCCGACCTCACGGAGAAGATGGCGTTCTTCGAGGCGTTCGGCTCGCTGGCGGGTTCCAAAGGCGTTGCCACGCTGGAGCGAATGCTCGCTGCAAAAGGGCTGCTTGGCAGGAAGGAGGACCCCGAGACGCGCGCCTGCGCGGCGATGGCCCTGGGGAAGATCCGCACGCCGGAGGCGCGGGCGGCGCTGGAGCGCGCCGGGCAGGACAAAGAGCCGCTCGTGCGTAACGCGGTGAGTCGCGCGCTGCGGGACCTCGGCGCATGACGGGCGGCGCCGGACGTCCCTCCATTGCCGAAACCGTCCAAATCACGGACGGCTTCCTGCGGCACGCCGGCCGCGACTTTCTCATCGTGTTCTACACCGCGCTCCGCTCGCTCAAGCTCTACCCGATCGAGAACGACCAGGTGCAGAAGGCGCTGGACGACCTCGCCGCCTCGACGAAGCACCTTCTCGAGGTGGAGAAGGAGCTCGAAGTCCGGCTCCAGAGCGAGTTCATCTTCGTGAATTCCACGCGGCTGCGGCTCGACCTCGATAACTACGCTTCGTTCTCGCACATCCTGAGCGTCTTCCGGCAGTGCGGGGTGGGCGCGGTCCGAATCGACGAAGGCGTGGACCGCAGGCAGCTCCAGATCTTCGCTTCCCTGTTGCTCTCTTACGCCGCCAAGGAGGCGAGCCCCAGCGTGACGCTCGAGCTGGGCCAGAAGCTCGTGGACGCCGGGGTCTCGTTCATCAGCATCGAGCCGCCGCTCGAAACCGAAGAGGACATGGAGGAGGAGGAGCGCCAGAAGGAGGCCGCCAAGCGCACCTACGCCCGCTCCGTGGCGGTGACCAAGGAGGTCATCAACAGCATCCGCCTGGGCCGGACGGCCAACGTGAAGAAGGTGAAGCGCGCCGTGCAGGCGATCGTGGACCAGGTGCTGAACAACGAGGCCTCGCTCGTCGGGCTCACCACGCTGCGCGACTACGACGAGTACACGTTCACCCACTCGGTCAACGTCTGCATCTTTTCGGTCGCCCTGGGTCGGAAGCTCGGTCTCAGCAAGCTGCAGCTCTACGACCTCGGCATCGCGGCGCTGTTCCACGACGTCGGGAAGTCGCGAGTGCCGCTCGAGATCCTGCACAAGCAGAGCGGGCTGAGCGACGAGGAATGGCGGATCATGCAGGCGCACCCCTGGCTCGGCGTGCTGACGCTGTTCGGGCTGCGCGGTTACGGCGAGATCCCCTACCGCGGAATGATCGTGGCTTACGAGCACCACATGAAGACCGATCTCACCGGGTATCCGAAGTCGGTCCGGCCCCGCAGCCCATCCATCTACTCGAAGATCGTCGCCGTCGCCGACGGGTTCGACGCCGCTACCAGCCGGCGCACGTACCAAACGGTTCCCATCCAGCCGGACGAGGTCTTGAAGGAGATGTTGGGGAACCCGCGCCGCGGCTACGACCCGGTGGTCGTAAAGGCGTTCATCAACCTGGTCGGCGTCTACCCGGTGGGGACGTGCGTCATCCTGGACACGTACGAAGTAGCGTTGGTGCACAGCGCCAACCCCGACGTGAGCGAGATCCACCGGCCGGTCGTGAGGATCGTGGCGACGCACGACGGAGCGATCCTCCACCCCGGCTTCCTCGCCGATCTCGCCCAGCGGGATGCACAGGGCAGCTACCCCCGCACGATCGTCAAGGTCACCGATCCCCTCCGATACGGCATCAACGTCGGCGACTATTTTGTCTGAGCACCCGATCGCCGCGCGCTGGCGGTCCCTTCGGGAGGAGGCAGGACGGGGGAAGCCGCGCGCCGCGCTCATTCCGTATCTCACCGCCGGCTATCCCACCCCCGAGCTCTCGCGCGAGGCCCTGCAGCTCGTCGCCGCGGCGGGCGCGGACTTCGTAGAGGTCGGCGTGCCGTTCTCGGACCCCCTCGCCGACGGCCCCACGATCCAACGCTCCATCCAGGCGGCGCTGGAGCAGGGCATGACGGTCCCGCGCGTGCTGGAGCTGATCGCGCGGGCCCGCCTCCCGGTGCCGGTCGTGGTCATGACCTATCTCAACCCCGTCCTGGCCTACGGCCTCGAGCGGTTCCTCGAGGACGCGCATGGCGCGGGAGCCTCAGGCCTCCTGCTCACCGACCTTCCGGCCGGCGCCGACCCGCAGCTCGAAGCCCGGGTTGCCGCGAGTCCGCTCGCGTTGATCCGACTCATCGCGCCAACGACCACGGCGGAGCGCCTCACGCGCGCCGTGCGCAGCGCGACCGGCTTTCTCTACCTGATCTCGCGGCTCGGCGTCACCGGCAAGCGCGACGAAGTGCCTCAGGACCTCCCCAGCCACGTGGCGCGCGTCCGGGCCGCGTCCGACCTGCCGCTCGCCGTGGGGTTTGGGATCAGCACGCCCACTCAGGCACAGGCTGCGGCCCAGCTGGCGGACGGCGTCGTGGTGGGGAGCGCGCTGGTCGAGACGCTCGGCTCGGGCGGCCTCGCGGCGGTGGAGCAGCTGGTGCGCGCCCTCGCGGCGGCCGTCCGGGCCCTGCGGGCGCCCGCCGCATGACTGCCGGCCGCCTCGTCCGGCTCTACAGCCAGGCGCTGGCAGTGGGCGGGCCCCTCCTCCTGCTCGCCGTCCTCATCGCCGACCCGCGCTGGCTCTCTCAGGGCCCCGAAATCGGGGCGATGGTCGCGCTCGGCGTCGCGCTGCGCGGGGGGCAGATCCCCCTCAGCAAGTACGCCTACCTCACGCAGACGGGGCTCGTCGTCCTCGCGGGCAGCCTGCTCGTCGGCGTTCCCGCGACGACGCTCGCCGTGGCCATCGCGGTGCTCGCCACGGACTGGCTGTGGCATGGCAAGATGGTCCGCGCCGCGCTCACGAACCTGGGGCGCGAGCTCGTCGCGTCGGTGTCGGCCTTCGGGGCGTACGCCGCCGCGCTCCGCGTCTCCGGCGTCGCCGCCCCCGAGATCGGCATCGAGACGATTCCCGCGCTCTTCTTCTACGGCCTGGCGTACTTCGCCATCAGCCGCCTGCTCTTCTATTTCACCCTGATCATCCGCGGGAAGCTCGAGCAGGACGAGCGGCTGCTGATCCTGCGCTACGAGTGCATCAGCTACGGCGCCACTCTGATCGCGACGGGCACGGTGGTGAGCGCAGTGGTGTTCTGGCCCCCGCTCGCCTGGGTCTTCACGGGCGCGGCGCTGGGAGCGCTCGGCCTGTTGTTCAAGCTCATCCTCGAGGAGGCGATCACCGCCGAAGAGCTGAATCGCATCCATGCAGTGGAGACGGTAATCACAAGCAACATCAGCCTCGACGATGCCTTCCGCCGCATCGAACGGCTTGCGCACCGGCTCGTGGACTGGGGGGACTTCCGCATCTACCGGCGCCAGGAGCATACGCTCCG
>QHVD01000304.1:6801-16506 GCA_003222235.1 Gemmatimonadota bacterium
GCTCGTCTACCGCGGGAGCACCGGGCTGAGGGAGGGGGGCGACCTCTCGCCCGAAACCGCTGCGCTGCGCGACCAGGTCGCGGGGGCGGGCCAGCCGCTCGTGATCGACGACGTGGCCCGCGACAAGCGGATCGCGGACGCACCGCCCTCGGTGCAGAGCCTCGTGATGGTGCCGCTCAAGTTCGGCGACCAGGTGATCGGCATGCTGGAGATCGAGCACCATAAGCGCAAGGCGTTCCGGCCGAAGGACCTGCTCACGATGCGGACGTTCGCGCACCAGCTCGCCACGGCGATCCACATCACCGATCTACGGCGCCCGTTGGTGGACACCGTGGACACCCTGACCCGGCAGCTCGCGACGCTGGCCCGCGCCGCCGAGTCGTTGCGCGAGGCGGCGGGCGCGGTGGCCCAGTCTACGAACGCGATCCGGCAGGCCGTGCTGGCCGAGCAGGGCGAGGTCTCGGGCGGGCTGGCGGCGACGGAGAGTCTGGCGCAGGTATCGCGCCGAGTCTCCGAGGATGGGAGTGAGGCCGCGCTGGCATCGAGCACCGCGAGCGAGGTGGCGAACCGCAACCGGGAGCAGATCCGCGGCGCCATCGAGCGCCTGGTGGCGCTCAAGTCCTTCGTCGGTGAGAGCTCGGTCAAGGTGCAGCAGCTCGGCCAGGTGAGCCGCCGGATCACAGGGTTCATCGCGTCGATCCGGGAGCTCGCCGACATGACGAACCTGCTGGCGCTGAACGCCGCCATCGAGGCCGCGCGCGCGGGCAAGCACGGGAAGGGCTTCGCCGTCGTCGCGGACGAAGTCCGGCGCCTCGCCGAGCAGAGCGCGAGCGCGGCGCTCGAGGCGGGGGAGCTGGTGCAGGACATCCACCGCGAAATGGGCGAGGTCGTCGAGCAGATGCGGCGCGGGCAGGTGAACGTGGCCGGCGTGGAGGAGCTGTCGGCGGCCGCCCTCGAGGCGCTCGACGCCATCGTCGCCGCGACGGTCGAGGCGACGGGGCACGCCCGGCGGATCGCCGAGGCCGCCGGGGAGCAGGATCAAGCGTTCCGGCAGCTGCGACAGCGGATTCACGCCGTGGCCGAGATCGCTGGGAAGAACCGCGCCGAGGCGGACGATGTGGCCACGCGGGCGAACGACGCCGCCCGCGGCCTGTCGGACCTCGAGCGGGCGACCAAGGAGCTCGAGGATGTGGCGGCGATGCTGCGGGAGCTCACCCGCGGCTTTGCCGCCATCGCCTAGCCGGTTACCATTCCCCACGTGCCCACGGGGGAGCGGGTGTACGTGGCGCTGGGGTCGAACCTGGGAGACCGCGAGGCGCATCTCGCCCACGCCCGGGCCCGGCTGGGGACGCTGCCGCGCACGCGGCTGCTGCAGGTGTCGCGGGTGGAGGAGACGGCGCCGATCGGCCCAGTCCCGCAGGGCGCGTACCTGAATCAGATGGTCCTTCTCGAAACGGAGCTCGAGCCGCGCGAGCTGCTCGTCCGGCTGCATGCCATCGAAGCCGAGTGCGGGCGGGTGCGCACGGTGCGCTGGGGCCCGCGTACCCTCGATCTGGACATTATCCGCTTCGGCGACCGCACGGTGCGCGATCCGGACCCACGGTGCGCGATCCGGACCTCAGCATCCCACACCCTGAGTTGCCCAACCGCGGCTTCTGGCTGCGCGAGATCGCGGAGCTGGAGGCGGACGCCGCACGTCCCACGTCGCAGGTTCCATGACCGAGGTCCCGAAGCCCGTCACGGCGCACGAGCTGCTGAAGATGAAGGAGCGGGGCGAGCGGATTGTCGTGCTCACCTGCTACGACGCGCTGTTCGCGCGCCTGCTCGACGCGAGCGATATCGACATCCTGCTCGTGGGCGATTCCGTGAACCAGGTGCTCGCGGGGGCCGAGACGACTCTCTCGGCGACGCTGGATCAGATGCTCTACCACACCAGGAGCGTCCGCCGCGGGGCGGAGCGGGCGATGGTGATCTGCGACATGCCGTTTCTCAGCTATCAGGTTTCGAAGGAGGAGGCCATCCGCAACTGCGGGCGTGTGATGGCCGAGACGGGGTGCCACGGCGTGAAGCTCGAGGGCGGCCGCCCCATGGCCGAGACCGTGCGCGCGCTCGTGGACCGGGGCATTCCGGTCATGGGCCACCTGGGCCTCACACCCCAGTCGGTGCACGCGCTCGGCGGCTACCGGGTGCAGGGACGGGACCGGGACACCGCCGAGCGGTTGGCCCACGATGCCAAGGCGCTGGAGGAAGCGGGCGCGTTCGCGATCGTGCTCGAGCTGATCCCGGCGCCGCTCGCGTCGCAGATCACCAGGTCCGTCGCCATCCCGACGATCGGCATCGGCGCGGGTCCCGCCTGCGACGGCCAGGTGCTCGTGGTGCATGACATGCTGGGGCTGAATGACCGGTTCGCCGCGAAGTTCGTGAAGCGCTACGCGACCCTGGCCGAGGACGTGCGCGAGGCGGCGCGGCTGTTCGCCGCCGAGGTGCGCGAGGGGCGGTATCCGGGGCCGGAGCATTCGTTCGAGAAGTGAGGGCTGCCGCTACTCACGCATAAAGCGCGGATGCCGGCAGCGCTTAACCCCGGGGCGATGCCCCGGGGTTTAGGGTGGCAAGGGTCCAGGGCAAGTTCCCCCACCCCTTCCAGCCACTCGGGGCCGCCGTTTGTTTTCATCCCGCCCATGCACGAGCTCACCAGCCCGCAGGACATGCACGCCTGGTCGCGCGCCGAGCGATCGCGCGGCCGGCGCATCGGCTTCGTCCCCACCATGGGCTTCCTGCACGAAGGCCACCTGCAGCTCGTCGATCGGGCGAGACAGCGCGCCGACCGCGTGGTGCTGAGCAGCTTCGTGAACCCGCTGCAGTTCGGCCCCCGGGAAGACTTCGCGTCGTACCCCCGCGATCTCGCCCGCGACCGCAGCCTCGCCGCCCAGCGCGGCGTCGACTGCCTCTTCACCCCGGAGGTGCAGGCGATGTATCCCACCGAGCCCCTGGTGCGCATCGCCCCAGGCCCCATGGCGGAGCCACTCGAAGGCGCCACGCGACCGGGGCATTTCGCGGGCGTTCTGACGGTGGTGGCGAAGCTGTTCCACATCGTGGAGCCCGACATCGCCGTGTTCGGCCGCAAGGACTTCCAGCAGGCGATGCTCGTCAGCCGCATGGCGGCCGATCTCGACTTCGGGCTCGAGATCGATATCGCTCCCACCGTGCGTGAGCTGGACGGGCTCGCCCTCTCGTCGCGCAACAGCTACCTGAACGCGGATCAGCGGCGCGCGGCGCTCGCCCTCTCCCGCGCGCTCCGCGCGGTGGAACAGACCTGGCGAGCGGGCGAAGCAGACCCGGCGGCCCTGCAGCGGCGCGGGATGGAGGTCTTGAAGGCGCCGGAGGTAAGCGCGGAGTATCTGGCCCTCGTGGACGAGGAGCTGCGGCCCGTCGCCCGGGCCGATGCCCGCACGGTCGTGCTCGTGGCGGCCCGCGTCGGCCCCACGCGCCTGATCGACAACGTCGTGTTGGGGGAGGGGGTGGCGAGCGATGTGCCGGTACGCGGCTCTTGACGTCGCGTGAGCCTGCCATCGTGGGCGGTGGTCGGCCCTGAGCGCCGCGCCCACATCGAGCGGGTGGCGGCCCTGCTCGGCGACTGGGCGGGCGCCATGCGCGTGCCTGAGGCCGAGCGTGGCCGCTGGCTCCGGGCGGCCTGGCTCCACGACGCGCTACGCGACGCTCCTGCGGTGAATGACCTCGAGCACGGCCCACGGGCGGCCGACCGCGCAGCCCGGGACGGCGAAGCCGACCGCGGGGTTCTCGACGCCGTGCGCTACCACTCCCTCGGCTACGCCGGCTGGGACGAAGTCGGCCGGATGCTCTATCTTGCGGACTACCTCGAGCCCGGTAGGAACCTCGAGCGCGATGACCGGGCCGGCCTCCGGGCGCGCGTGCCGTCGGAGCGCGATGCGGTTCTCATCGAGGTGGCGCGCCGCAGACTCATCTGGGCCATCCGCTCGGGATGGCCGCTTCCCAAGGAAACGGTGGAGTTCTGGAATTCGCTCGTCCGGCGCTGAGCGCCGTACTGCTCGCCGTTGCGGCGTGCCGGGCAGATCGGAGAGAGGCGGCGGGCCTTCCTGTGCCGGGGGAGGGGCCCGGCGCCCCTCGGATCACCGTGGAAGTGCTGAACGCGAGCGGGAAGCCGGGTCTCGCTCGGACCGGGATGCGGGTGCTGCGCCGGGCAGGAATCGACGTGATCACGTTCGGGAACGCGCCGGCCTCCCTCGGCACGCTCGACTCCACCCGCATCACCGTCCAGCGGACCGCGCCCGGAGCTGGTGAGCGGGTGCGCCGGGCGTTGGGCGTTGGGCGTGTGGAGATCGAGCTCGACAGCACCCGGCTACTCGACGCCCGCGTGCTCCTGGGGGCGGACTTTGCCACCCCCTCCTCGCCGCGGCGCCTCGAGTTCCACCCGTAGCTGGCCGCACGCGGCGCTGATATCGAGGCCCCGGCTCTTGCGCAGCACTGCTTCCACCCCGCGACTCCGCAGCCGGCGCGCGAACGCCAGCATCTGAGCGGGCGGGCTGGGCGCGAGATCGGGCGCCCCGCCCGGATGGAGCGGCAACAGGTTCACGAGCGCTGCGAGCGGTCGCGCCACCTCTGCCAGCTCGTCCGCCTGCTCGAGCGCATCGTTCTTCCGGCCGATCAGCACATACTCGAGCGTCACCCGCCGCCGCAGCCGCTGCAGCGCGTCGATCACGTCGGGGAGCCGATACTTCTTCTCGATCGGCATCAGGGCATGGCGGAGGGAGGGCGTGGGAGCGTGCAGCGACAGGGCCAGACGGAACTGCTCGGGGCGCCTGGCGAGCTGCTCGAGGCTCGGGAGGATGCCGACCGTCGAGACCGTGATGTGTCGCGCGCCGATGCCGAGACCGTCCACATCGTTCAGGATCGTGAGCGCCGTGTCTACGGCGGGCCAGTTGAGCAGCGGCTCGCCCATACCCATGAACACGACGTTGGTCGGCCGTTTCGCCGGATCGAGCAGCATGAGCTCCCGCACCTGCGCGCCGATCTCGCCGGCGGTGAGGTTGCGCCGGAACCCCATCCGGCCGGTCGCGCAGAAGACGCAGCCCAGCGCACACCCCACCTGCGACGAGATGCACAGCGTGCGCCGTTTTCCCTCCGGGATGAGCACGGACTCCACCGCTTCTCCGTCGGCGAGCTTCCAGAGGAACTTCTCGGTGCCGTCACGCGACTCCTGGCGTGCGCCGAGCGTCAGCCGGAGGAGGGGGAACGCCGCGGCCAGGTCACGGCGCAGGGCGGTGGGTATTTCGGTCGCCCCGTCCCACGAGCCGAGCGGACGCTGCCACAGCCGCGGCACGATTTGGTGCACGCGGTACGCTGGCTCCCCGCGAGCCGCAACCCATTCGCCGAGCACGGCGCGCGCCGCGCGCGGCGTGAGGGAGAGCAGGTCCGTCACGGCACTCGCCTCCAGGCCCACGCCGCCGCCGGGCGCACAACTCGCCCGGCAGCGGTGGGGCAATCCATTGCATGGCGAACGGTTACACAGCCACGTGGCGTCGTCGACTGAAGTTAACTATTTTCAAGTGTTTACGACACTTGGACGCGTGTGCGCCTGTCTGAGCTTCTGTCTCCATCCCGCATCCGAATACCCCTGACTGCGACGGACAAGGAGGGGGTGCTGCGAGAGCTCGTTGAATTGCTGGTGACGGGCAACGGGGCTGGGGGCGGGGGCGGGGGCGGCGGGGAAAACACCAGGGACGACGTGCTGGAGGCAATTCTCGAACGAGAGCGGCAGTTTCCGACGGGGATCGGCTACGGTGTAGCGGTGCCTCACGGCAAGACACCGGCGCTGTCCTCGCTCGTGGTCGTTGCGGGGACGACCCCTGCGCCGGTGCCGTATGAGACGGTCGACGGGGAGCCGGTGCGGCTGTTCTTCCTGCTGGCCGGTCCGGAATCCTGCGCTGGAGCGCACGTCAAGGTGCTGAGCCGCATTTCCCGGCTGGTGCGACGGGAGCCGATCAGAGGCCGCCTGCTCGGCGCGAGGAGCCCGGAAGAGTTCTACACCGTGCTGTGCGAAGCGGAGGTACCATAGAAAGCGCCAGTCGGACCTCCCGGCGCACGCACCGCTGCGGCGAGTTGCGGGCGCAGCATGTGGGGGAGCGGGTGCGGCTGGGCGGCTGGGTGGATCGCCGCCGCGACCTCGGCGGCATCGTCTTCATCGACCTGCGCGACCGCGCCGGGATCGTGCAGTTGGCGGTGGGCCCCGGTGCGCCCGAAGGGGTGCGTCGTACCGCCGCCGCGCTGGCGAGCGAGACCGTCGTCGAGGTCGAAGGCGAGGTCAGCGCGCGACCGCCGAACATGAAGAACCCGGAGCTCGCCACGGGCGAGGTCGAGGTGCACCCAGGGAGGCTGGTCGTCGTCGGTCCGGCCGTGACGCCGGCGATCCCGGTGACGCGCGCGAAGGGCGAGGAGCTGCCGGCCGAGGAGCTGCGTCTGAAATACCGGCACCTCGACCTGCGCCGCCCCGAGATGCAGGCGAACCTTGCGCTGCGGCACCGCCTGCTGCAGCGGGCCAGGAAGACGCTGTCCGACCTCGACTTCCTCGAGATCGAGACTCCCATCCTCACCAAGCCCACGCCGGAGGGCGCCCGCGACTACCTGGTGCCGTCGCGCGTGCACCCGGGTGAGTTCTACGCCCTGCCGCAGTCGCCACAGCTCTACAAGCAGCTGCTCATGGTATCGGGGTTCGACCGCTATTTCCAGCTGGCGCGCTGTTTTCGCGACGAAGACCTGCGCAACGACCGACAGCCCGAATTCACCCAGATCGACCTCGAGGCCTCGTTCGTGGAGACGGAGGACGTGCTCGGGTTCGTCGAGGCGGTGCTCGTGGCGTTGTGGGACGAGGCCGGGCACCGGATCGCGCGGCCCTTTTCCCGGATCCTGTGGCGCGACGCGATGGAGCGGTACGGAACCGACAAGCCGGATCTGCGCTACGATCTCCCCATCGCGGATTGGACCGCGCACGCCCAGCGGTTGCACGTGCCGTTCTTCGAGTCCGCCCTGCAGGACGGGGCGCGTGTGCGCGGGCTTGCGGTGGAGGGCGGCGGCGCGCTGACGCGCAAGGACGTGGACGCGCTTGCCGAGATGGCGAAGCGGCTTGGCGGCTCTGGGCTGGCGTGGGTGAAGCGCCAGGGCGACCAGATCTCGGGATCCGTGGCGAAGCACTTCACGACGGAGACGCTGGGGGAGCTCGGCGTGGGAGATGGCGACGCCGCCCTCTTCGCCGCCGGCCCCGACCGCGTGACGTCTCCCGTGCTCGACCGCGTCCGGCAGGAGGTCATCCGGCGGCTCGCTCCCCCGCCGAAGGCGGCGCACGCGTTCTGCTGGGTCGTGGACTTCCCGCTGTTCGAGCCCGACCCGGAGACGGGGAAGCCGGTATTCGCGCATCATCCCTTCACCGCGCCGCATCCCGACGACCTGCAGCGGCTGGAGGCCGAGCCGTTCGAGTGCCGCGCGCTCCATTACGACGCGGTCTACAACGGCGCCGAGCTCGGCTCGGGCTCGATCCGGATCACGGACCCGGCGCTCCAGCGGACGGTGCTGGCGCGCCTGGGCATTTCCCCCGCGGACGCCGAGGCGCGGTTCGGGTTCTTGCTGAACGGACTGCAGGCGGGGGCGCCCCCGCACGGCGGGTTCGCCATCGGGTTCGACCGGGTGGTGATGCTCCTCGCCGGCGCGGGCTCGTTGCGCGACGTGATCGCGTTCCCGAAGACCACGGCGGCCCGCGCGCTGTTCGAGGGCGCGCCGGCGCCGGCGAACCCGGCGGACCTGGCGGCCCTGCACATCGCGATCGAGCGATGAGCGACGAAATCATTCACCGCCTGTCGACCGAAGGGGTGGATTCGTTCGCGCTCGCCGGCGTGAACGACGGCAACCTGGTGGAGCTGGCAAAGCGACTGGGCGTGCGGGTGTCGCTGCGCGGCGACACCCTTATGCTCCAGGGGCCGCTCCGTGCGGTGGAGCGGGCGACGCCGGTGGCGCAGGCCCTCGTGGATCTCGCGCGCGTGGGCGAGATCGTGGATGTCGAGGACGTCGAGCGGCTCGTCGACGAGGAATCCCACGGCGCGCCCGACCGCGCTAAGGACGGCGAATTCAAGATCATCCTCCCGGGGCTGCGGCGGGTGATCCAGCCGAAGACGGCGGGCCAGCGCGACTACCTCGAGGCGATCGTCAGACAGGACATCGTGGTGGGGATCGGCCCTGCCGGAACGGGAAAGACCTATCTCGCCGTGGCCGCCGCAGTGGACGCCCTGGCGCGCAAGCGGGTGCGCCGCATCGTGCTCGCCCGGCCGGCGGTCGAGGCGGGCGAGAGTCTCGGGTTCCTCCCGGGCGACGTGCAGGACAAAGTGGATCCCTACCTGCGCCCGCTGTACGACGCGCTCGAGGACATGATGCCGCGCGAGCGGGTGCAGCGGGCGATCGAGAGCCGCGTCATCGAGATCGCCCCGCTCGCCTACATGCGCGGGCGCACCCTGTCCGACGCGTTCGTGATCCTGGACGAGGCCCAGAACGCCACCGGCATGCAGATGAAGATGTTCCTCACCCGCCTGGGGGTGAACTCACGGGCGGTTATCACGGGCGACAAGACGCAGATCGACCTCACCAACCGCGAGGACTCGGGGCTGCTCCAAATCGAGCGGATCCTCCCGGGCATCGAGGGCATCGGCTTCTGCTACCTCGGCGAAGCCGACGTCGTCCGCCACCGGCTCGTCCGCGACATCATTCGGGCGTACGCCGAGGACGCGCAGGGCTAGCGTGAGGCTCCCGACGAAGCAGCAGGTGCGCTATCACGGCGCCCGCTGGTGGTGGGTGGCCGCGCTCGCCGCGCTCGCGTACGCGGCGTTCCCTTCCACTGCGGGCAACGTCGCGCCCCTGCTCGATCCCGGGGCGGTGTCCGAGCGCGAGGTCCTTGCGCCGTTCACGTTCCCGGTCAACAAGTCGGACCCTGACCTCGCGCGCGAGGCCGAAGCGCTCGCGAGCACGGTCAAGCCGATCTACGAGTTTCAGCAGCGCGCGCTCGACAGCGCCACGATCGCAATGCACGCGTTCTTCAGCGCGATGCAAACCGCCGCCGGCCAGGGCGGACCGTCGGCGATCCTGCGCTTCGCGAAGGACCAGGGCGTGGACCTGAGGCCGGCCGAGGCGGCCTACCTCGCCCAGAGCGGCCACCGCGCCCTTCTCGAGCAAGGGCTACGCGACCTGTTCGAGCGCACACTCGCCCTCGGCGTGACCGGAGCGGGCGTGCTCCAGCAGGAGCGCGCACCCGACCTCGTCGCGCGGCGCGGCGCATCCGAAGCGTCCGTGCCACGCGACCAGGTCCTGTCCTATGAGGGATACCTCGCCCGGGCCCGCGCCGCGCCGCCCGACAAGGGCTCGACGGTCGGCGTCTCCCTGTACATCCGGCTGGCGGACCATTTCTTCCGGCCCACTCTTGTGCCCAACGTGCTCGAGGCCGAGCGGCGCCGGGACGAGCTGCGGCGGGGCGTGGATCCGAACAAGTACGTCGTGCGCGGCGGCGACCGGATCGTGGGCGCCCACGAGGTCGTGACGAACGAAGCGCACGAGAAGCTCGTCGCGCTGTACAACGACCTCGTGCGGCGCGGGGCGGCGACCAGCCGGTCGCCGGGTGGCGTGTTCGGTCCC
>QHVD01000304.1:16711-19816 GCA_003222235.1 Gemmatimonadota bacterium
GTGCAGCCGGTGTTCCACGACGTTCCGGCCCTGTTCCTTTGCAACGTGGGCGGGGTCACCGCCGCCCTCTCGGTCCGGGCCCTGCGGCGTCGCAGCAACCTGCTGGCGGCGGCGGCGATGGTCGGCGCCGGCTACCTGGTCGGCGCGCTCGCCCTGGGCATGGCGGCGAGCTGGGCGGTCGGCGCGATCGGCACCGTCGCGCTGCTGGGAACCGGCCAGGCCCTCGTATCCGCGGGCTTCACGTACATGCTGCTCCCGGCTGCCGAGTCCCTGACACACATCACCACGGACATCACGCTGCTCGAGCTGTCGGACCCGAGCCGACCACTGCTGCGACGCCTCTCCCTCGAGGCGCCTGGGACGTATGCCCACAGCGTCGCGATGGCGAACCTTGTCGAGGCGGCCTGCAACCGCATCGGTGCCAACGGACTGCTCGGGCGCGTGGGCTGCTATTACCACGACATCGGCAAGATCAGAAACCCGCAGTACTTCGTGGAGAACCAGACGCGCGGCAACAACCCGCACGACCGGCTGAAGCCGTACCAATCGGCGCAGATCATCAGGGCGCACGTGACCGACGGGATCGCGTTGGCCCGTGAGGCGGCGCTTCCCGATGCGGTCGCCGCCTTCATCCCGGAGCATCACGGCACCATGGAGATCACCTACTTCCTCGACCGCGCGATCAAGAGCGGCGACGGCGGTCCCCCGGACCCCAGAGACTATACCTATCCCGGCCCTCGGCCGCGCTCTCCGGAAACCGCCATCACGATGCTCGCCGACTCGGTCGAGGCGGCGCTGCGCGTCCTCGAGGAGCTCACGCCCCAAAAGATCGAAGAGGTCATCGACCACATCGTGCGGAGCAAGCTCAACGGCGGCCAGCTCGACGACGTGCCGATGACGCTTCAGCAGCTCGAGCAGGTGAAGCAGGAGTTCGTGCGCATCATCGGCGGGATGTACCACAGCCGCATCGACTACCCGGAGTCGAGTGGTGGCATCACGGCGAGCTGGCAGGCGGCCGAGCGGGTCTGAGCGCGTCGCCCGCCTGGCGCGCGTCGCCCGGCGCGTGCTCGCGTGGGAGGGCGCGACCGCGGCCCGCGTCGAGCTGACCCTGCTCGACGGCGGCGCGATGCGCCGCCTCAACCGGCGCGCCACCGGCCGGCGCGGCGTGACGGACGTGATCGCGTTCGCGCTGCCGCAGCCGGACGGGACGGTCCTCGGCGACGTCTACGTCTGCGCGGCGGCGGCCCGCCGCTGGGTGAAGACCGAGGGAGCAGGGAAGGGAAAAGGGGGAAACCTGGACCAGGAGCTCGTCCGCCTGGCGGTCCACGGCACGCTGCACGTATTGGGGTACGACCACCCGGCAGGACCGGACCGGACCCGCTCCGCCATGTGGCGCCGCCAGGAGCGCTACGTCCGGCGGCTCGCGAACGGCGGCCGCTGATGGAGACGGTGACGGCGCTCCTGTGGGTCCGTCTGGCCGTGCCCCTCGCTCCGGCCCTGGTGGCGGGCCTGATGGCGCTGGTCGAGGAGGCCGCGGTGGGGGAAGCGTTGCACACGCTCGGCGACGCGCCACCGGCAACCGCCATCGGGCGGGTCCCCCCGCATCGGGCCGTCTACGTCGCGCGCCTCGCCCTGCTCGTCGTGGGTGCCGTCGCGGCCGCGTTCATGCTACGCTGGTGGGAGCGGTCGTGGCTCGTCGGGCTCGCCGATCTGGCGATCGCCGTCTCGCTCCTGTTCGTCGTCGGCGATGCGGCGCCGCGCGCGCTGGCCGCGGTCGCACCGCAGCTCGCGTCCGAGGCGTTGCCCCTCGCGCGGCGCGCGCTCACGCCATTCGCACCGTTGCTCTGGTTGCTGAGCTGGGTGGACAAGGGGCTCCACACCCTCATCTCCACCCCGCGGCCGCTCGAGCCTGACCTGGGCGCTTCCCAGCGCGACATGCTGCTCGGCGTCTTCACCCTCGCCGACACGACCGTGGACGAGGTCATGACGCCGCGCCTCGACATGGCCGCCGTGGACATCGCGGCCGCGACCGATGAGGTGGTCGAGGCGTTCCGCCAGACCGAGCACAGACGCCTCCCCGTCTATGACGGGACGCCCGACAACATCGTGGGCGTCATCTTCGCGAAGGATCTCGTTCCCCTGGTGATGGGCGTCGCCGAGTCGAACGGCACCCCGCGCTGGCAGCACCTCGTCAAGCCCGCCGCCTACGTTCCCGAGGCCAAGACCCTGGACAGCCAGCTGCGCGATTTCCAGCGCGGGCCGGCCCATCTCGCCATCGTCGTGGACGAGTTCGGCGGCACGTCCGGGCTCATCACGCTCCACGACATCCTGGAGGAGATCGTCGGCGAGATCCGCGACGAGCACCGCGTCGCGACGCCGCCCGCGATTCGACAGGAAGGCGACCGCTACGTCGTGGACGGGCGCGTCAGCCTGGACGAGCTGTCCCATGCCTTGGGGCGCACCTTCGAGCATCCGGAAGTCTCCACCGTCGGCGGCTTGATCTATTCGGTGCTGGGGCGCGTGCCGCGCGCCGGGGAAGAGCTGACGCTCGACGGGTTCTGGGTGGTGGTCGAGCGCGTGGACCGTCGCCGGGTGACCCGCGTCCGCTTCCAGAGACAGTGACCCGCTCCCTCGCCCTCCTCGTCCTCGGCCTGCTTGTCGCCGGCACCTCGGCGGCCGTGGGCGTCGCCGCGGCCGCCGTGAGCCAGCTCGAGCTGACCCGGTGGGTGTCCTACAAGCTCCGCGGTGCGAGCGGTGCGGCCCAGGTGTTGGAGAACCCCGGCCGCGTGCTCGCCGTCGCCAACACCCTCACCACCCTCGGGATCATCGCCGCGGCGAGCGCGATGCCCGCGCTCCTCGCCCAGACCACGACCACGTTCCTGGGCGTATTCACGGTCGCAGTGGGCGTGCCGCTGTTCATCAGCGCGGCCTACCTGGTCCCGCGGGTGGTAGGGCGGCGCTGGGCCGAGCCGATCGTGGCCCGCGCGCTCCCGTGGCTCGAGCGCCTGGCATGGCCGCTCGCACCGTTCATCCCCTGGCGCGATCCCTCGAAGCGCACCGCCCTGGCCGCGGTGCTCACGAACGCCGACACCGGAGCGCTGGCGT
>QHVD01000305.1 GCA_003222235.1 Gemmatimonadota bacterium
CGCGCCGAAGAAGTAGCCCGCCACGAAGCCCGTCGCCTGGCACTGGGACGTCGTAACGAGCTTGTTGATCTGGTTGGTCATGAGGACGATGACCACACCGTTTCGGTCGATGTCCGACTCTGCGCCGAACGCTGCGTTATCAACTGCGTGCAACCGGTTATCGAACACGGCCCGCAGCGTGTCGAGGTCGGTCTGCGACAACCCCGGCGAGGGAGCGGCGCTGTCCAAATAGATTGCGATGTGCTGTCCGAGCTTCACCAGGCATGCCCTGACCACGGGCAGCGGCGTGTTGCACTGCAGGTCACCACACACCTTGAAGCTGCGCGCAGTCCCGGAGTCGGCCGGCGCCAGAGGACCCGATGGCTGAGGCGCGAGCTGCCCGGTGGGCGCACGGGCGCCGCGTGGCGGCATGCGATACGAGCGCGCCCGCTCCGACCGGCGCAGGAACAGGTGGAACTGCTCGGCGGGGGAGAGCGGCGCGCGCGCGACCCGCGGCGCCGGCAGCTGACCCGCCACAGGGCCTGGCGTGACGGTTCCGCCCTGCAGCATGAAGCCCTCCGAGTCGTTTGGGGTCCCACTCGCCGACTGAGGCACGACCAGGTATTCGACGAGGGCCGCGGACGCGTTCGCCGGGAACTCGGTGCACCCCGCGTTGGCGGCGGGATCGACCGCCGCGTACGCCGCCACCGCCAAGCTGAGCAGGGTTCCACCCGTGCAGGGTTGCGTGACAGCAAACGGGGCGGTTCTCACCCGGGGGAAACCAGCCGCGCTCTCCCGGAGCGCGTAGCCGCTTCCCGGCCGGTCGATACTCAGATTACCAAACGAGGCCATCCGGTCGCCGGCCGCCTCCATGAGGGCGCTAAAGAGCGTCCGCCCACCGGCGTTCGCCACGGTCGCCAGCGTCACGTCGGTCGTAGCGCTCGAGATGGTGTTGCGGGAGGCGTCCGGGATCGCGCCCGCGAGGGCGCGGGCGATCGCCGCCCCCGCCCCCGCGGCCGCAGCCGCCGGTTGCACCGGGCAGACGAGCCCCCCCCCCGGTGGCTGGGTGCCACTCTGGCAGGCGATGGCCGTGGCTCCGACGAGGAGGGTCGGGATTCGCGCGAGCGTGCCCTTCATGCGGTAATCTCCAGAGAAGTTGTCAGTCTCGCACCGTTACTTCTGCAGGCCCTCGGCGCGAGGATCGACGTCAGCCTCAGCGCCCACCGTACCCACCACGTCTTCGCCACCATGTATGATTTCCTCCGCGACCTCACCCGCGCGCACCAGCGCTTTGCGGAAGCCGATCGGCCCGGCCACCTCGTTGATACCCACACCCGCGACGATGAGAGTTTCGAGGGACACGCCCCACCCCGGGAACGCCCGCCGCACCAGGTGAGCAAGCCCCAAGATAATGCCGGCCTGCGATAGAAGTCCCATCCAGCCGTGCGCGGCAAGGGCGGGCGTCACAGCCGGGTGACGGCCGGCCCAGCGCAGGCCGTAGTGCAGGCTCGCCGCTCGCAAGCCGATCAGGAGCAGCGCCCAGGGCCAGAGGTCGGCCAGCCCGCGAAGCTCCAGGCCGGCGCCGGCGAGGACGAAGAAAACCATGGACGCGAGCGGCGAGCTCCGTTTCAGCGCGCTACGCACGCGCTCGCCCTCGACGCGGGCGACGTTTTCCAGGTAGAACCCCGCGGCGAGCGCGATGAAGGCCGGCTCCAGGCCGATCAGGCGCCCCGCTTCGGCCGAGACGAACGCCACGATCACGAGGAACAGAGTCGTGTCGCGCTGGATGAGCTGGAGGTACTGCCCCAGGAGGTATCCGAGCACCGCGCCGACCGCGAGCGAGGCGGCGAGGTCCAGCGCAGCCGCCCCGGCGACCGCGCTGTTCAGCTTCCCGCCGCCCGTGAGGTCGCTCGCGGCGGCGAGGACGGCGGTCAGGAGGATCACGGTGGCGACGTCCTGCACCACGGTGGTACCGAGCAGCGCCCGTGCCACGGGCCCGCGGGCGTCGAGCTCGCCGATCATCGCCATGGTGACCGCGGGCGACGACGCGGCGGCGAAGGCGCCGAGCGTCAGCGCGACCGCGACCCGGTCGCCGAGCGGCAGGTGCACGGTGAGCGGGAACCACGGACTGGCGGACAGCATCACGAGCGACACGGCGACGAACGGCAACGCGACCGCCGCCGTGGCCACGCGCGCGAGAGCGGCGCGGCCGGCGCGCAGCGCCTCGAGCCGCAGCTCGCTCCCCGCCGCGAGCGCGAGCAGCGCCAGCCCCGCGTCGGAGAAGAAGCGCAGCGCCACCGTCTCGTCGCCGCGCACGAGACCGAGCCACCGCGGCCCGGCGGCGAAGCCGACGAGCATGTAGCCGGTGAGGCGCGGCAGGCGCGCGCCCTTCGCGATGTCGCCGCCGAGATGCGCGGCGAGCAGCAGGAACCCGAGCGCGAGCGTCGCCCGCGCTTCCAGGGGCCCGCCCGCGGTGACGCGATGAAGCAGGGCCATGATCAGGCCCAGGGCGAGCATCATGCCCCATCGCATGGGCGGCAAAGATACCGGCGCGCGCGGGTTTTTGACAATGCGCCGCAGCGCCGATATTTTCCGTTCGTGAGCCCCAAAAACTGGATTGAGGCAGTGCGCTTCGGGGACGATGGACTCGTCCCCGTCGTCGCACAAAGCGCCCTCGCGGGCGAAGTCCTCATGGTGGCCTATGCCGACCGCCACAGCCGCTCGCGCGGGGCGCTGTGGCGCAAGGGTGAAACGTCGGGCCACACTCAGGCGGTCGAGGAGGTCCGCGTCGACTGCGACGGCGACGCGGTGCTCTACGTGGTGCGCCAGCGGGGCCCGGCCTGCCACACGGGCGAGGCCACCTGCTTCGGGGAGCCGACCGGGGGCACCCTCATCCGGCTCGCGCGCACCGTCGCCGAGCGCGCCCGCACCCGGCCCGCGGGGTCCTACACGGCGACGCTCCTCGACGCCGGGGTCGTGAAGATCGCCCAGAAGGTGGGCGAAGAGGCGGTCGAGACGGTGGTCGCCGCGACGGCAGAGGACCAGTCACGGCTCGCCAGCGAGGCCGCGGACCTGTTGTACCATCTGCTGGTGCTATTCGCGGCGAAGCAGCTCCCCCTCGACCGCGTGCTCGAGGAGCTCGAAAGCCGGGCGCGCTAGGTCAGATGGCGTTCGTCCACCTTCACACCCACAGCGAGTACTCCCTCCTCGACGGCGCCAACCGGATCCCCGACCTGCTCGACCGGGTCAAGGCGCTGGGCATGGACTCCCTCGCGGTCACCGACCACGGCAACCTGCATTGCGCGTGGTCGTTCCACTCCGAGGCCAGGGCGCGCAAGCTCCGGCCGATCCTGGGCTTCGAGGCGTATCTCGCGTTCGGCAGCCGCCACAAGCGCGAGAAGCCCGCCGATGCCCCGGCCGCCTATTCCCACCTCGTCTTGCTCGCGAAGAACCGCGCCGGATACCAGAACCTCGTGAAGCTCTCCTCCATCGGATTCCTGGAGGGCTACTACCGCCGGCCGCGCATCGATCGGGAGGCGCTCGAGCAGCACTCCGAAGGGCTGATCAGCCTGGCGGCCTGCCTCTCGGGGGAGATCTCCCTGTACCTGCGCCAGGGGAATTACGAGGCCGGCAAGGCGAGCGCCCAGTTCTTCGCCCGGGTGTTCGGGAAGGACGGCTTCTGGCTGGAGGTGCAGGACCACGGGATCGCAGACGGGGATGTTCCGCCTAGCGGCGGAGCTCGCGCTGCCGGTCGTCGCGACCAACGACGCGCACTATCTAAGGAAAGAGGACGCCGAGGCGCACGACGTTCTGCTGGCCATCGGCACCGGGAAGGACCTGGACGATCCGAACCGATTCCGCTTCTTGGGGCGGGAGAGCTACGTCAAGTCGGAAGCGGAGATGCGGGCGCTGTTCCCGGACCATCCCGAGGTCCTGGCCGAGAGCGCCCGCATCGCCGAGCTATGCGAGTTCGACTTCGAGAAGCGCTACTTCCTGCCGCAGTTTCCCAGGCCCCCGGAGTTCGCGTCGGACAACGACCTCCTCATCCACCTGGCCCGGGCCGGAGCCAAGCGACGCTACGGCGATCCCCTGCCGCAAGCGGTGGAGGAGCGGCTCGACTACGAGCTGGGGGTGATCTCGCGCACGGGGTACGCCGGCTACTTCCTGATCGTGTACGACATCGTCAAGGCGGCGAAGGACCGCGGGATTCCCGTGGGGCCGGGGCGCGGGTCGGCGGCCGGCTCGCTCGTGGCCCATGCGCTCGGCATTACCGACATCGACCCGCTCGAGTTCGACCTGCTGTTCGAGCGGTTCCTCAACCCGGAGCGCGTCACGATGCCGGACATCGACCTCGACTTCTGCTTCGAGCGGCGGGGCGAGGTGATCCAGTACATCCGCGAGCGCTACGGGCGGGACTCGGTCGGCCAGATCATCACCTTCGGCACGCTGAAAGCCCGGGCCGCGTTCCGCGATGTGGCGCGGACGCTGCGGGTGGAGGCGGGGGAAGTGGACCGTTTCAGCAAGCTGATCCCGGCGGGGTGGCAGGGCATGAACGTGACGCTCGCGGAGGCGCCGGAGCGCTCGCCGGAGCTCCGAGCCCTCGCCCGCCAGGACGAGCGCGTCCGCAAGGTCCTCGACCTCGGCGCCCGGATCGAGGGCCTGGCCCGCCACGCCTCGGTGCACGCCGCAGGCGTGGTGATCGCTCCGGGGCCGCTCACCGACTACGTCCCGGTGTGCCTCGCCCCGCAGGAAGCCGACGCGATCATCACGCAGTACGACATGGTGGGCCTCGAGCAAGTCGGGATGCTCAAGATCGACGTGCTGGGCCTGAAGACCCTGACCGTGATCCACGATGCCGTCCGGATGGTCGGCGAGCGGCACGCCGTGACGCTCGACATGGAAGCCCTCGATCTCGCGGACCCCGAGGTCTACGCCCTGCTCCGCGCCGGGCGCACTGCGGGCGTGTTCCAGTTCGAGTCGCCGCTCGCCACCGACTGCCTGCGCAACATGAAGTGCGACCGGTTCGACGACCTGGTGGCGGCGAACGCGCTGCTGAGGCCCGGCCCGCTCGACACCGGCATGCACCTCGTGTTCATCAACCGGAAGCTGGGCCGCGAAGCGGTGCGCTACCCGCATCCCGCGCTGGAGGAGATCCTCAAGCCGACCTACGGGGTGATCACCTACCAGGAACAGCTGATGCGGATCGCCAACGTCCTCGCCGGCTTCTCCCTCGCCGAAGCCGACGTGCTCCGCAAGGCCGTCGGGAAGAAGGACCCGGAGCTGATCCGCCAGGAGCTGGGGCGGTTCGTCGAGCGCGCAGTGGGGCGCGGGCACGACCGCCGGGTGATCGAGGACATCGCCGCTCTGATCGAGACGTTCGGGCGCTACGGCTTCAACAAGTCGCACGCGGTGGCGTATTCGGTGCTGTCCTACCGGACGGCCTGGCTCAAAGCGCATTACGCACCCGAGTTCATGGCGGCCCTGCTGTCGTCGGAGATCGGCAACACGGACAAGGTGGTGCAGTACATCAACGAGGCGCGGGAGCTGGGCCTCGAGGTGCTGCCGCCCGACGTGAACGAATCGGGGTTCAAGTTCACCGTGGTCGGCGAGCGCCGCATCCGCTTCGGGCTCGGGGCGGTCAAGAACGTCGGCGCCGGCGCGATCGAGTCGATCATCCGGGGACGGGACGCCGGCCCGTACCGCTCGCTCGTGGACCTGTGCGAGCGCATCGACCTGCGACTCTGCAACAAGCGGGTAATCGAGGCGCTCGTGGATGCCGGGGCCTGCGATTCCCTCGGCGGCCACCGTGCCCAGCTCGTCGCCGCGCTCGACGCCGCGTTCGCCGAGGCGCAGGCGCGCCACGAGGAGCGGGAATCGGGCCAACACGCCCTGTTTGGCGAGGCCGCACCGCTCACCGCTCACCGCTCACCGCTCACCGACGTGCCCCCCTGGACCGAACACGAGCGGCTGGCCCGCGAAAAGGCGGTGCTCGGGTTCTTCATCTCCGGGCACCCCCTCGCCAAGTACCGCGCGGAGGTGGAGCTTTTCGGAACGCACACGACGGCCTCCCTGAGCCAGTGGAGCGACCGGAAGGTGCGCGTCGCAGCGGTGGTGACGGCGGTGAAGCGCCAGATTTCGAAGAAGTCGGGGGCGGAGTATGCGCGTCTCGCGCTGGAGGACTTCCATGGCACGGCCGAAGCGCTCGTGTTCCCCGAGGCGTGGGCGAAGCTGAGTGACGTGATCCGCGCCGACCGGTCGCTACTCCTCACGGGGAGTCACAGCCTGCGCGACCGCGACGAGGAGCAGGCGACGTTCATCGTGGAGGCGGCCCAACCGCTGGACGAGCTCCTGGCGAGTGGCGCGATCGGCGTGGCGCTCGCGTGGTCGCGGGCAGCGCCCCCGCCCCCCGCCACGGCACGCGCCGTCCGGGACCTGTGCGCCGCCCACCCGGGGGCGGCCCCGGTGCTGGTGGAGTGGGGGGAAGGGGAGGACCCCGGGCTTGCGCCCGGGGTCAGTACCTCCCCGGTGACAACTAACCCCGGGCGAAAGCCCGGGGTACCCGGGGTACCCGTAGACCCTTGGCTCAACCCCGGGCTTGCGCCCGGGGTCAGATTGCGCAGCCGCTCGCTCCGCGTGGAGGTCGGCGACGCGCTGCTCGCCGCGCTGCGCGGGCTGCTCGGCGCCGACCACGTCCACCTGGTGAGAGCGACCCCCCCCCCGCCCGCCCCGCCCCCCGTTTCAACCGAGTCGCGTCCGCGCTCGAACGGCTCGGGGACCAACGGTTGGCATGGGGCGGGGGCGGGGGCGACCTGATCCATGGCGACTCATACGCTGGACTTCGAGCG
This sequence comes from Gemmatimonadota bacterium, assembly GCA_003222235.1. Lineage (GTDB taxonomy): Bacteria > Gemmatimonadota > Gemmatimonadetes > Gemmatimonadales > GWC2-71-9 > AG12. Next base: position 6,825 of record QHVD01000305.1, read on the forward strand.
GCCGCTGCTCGAGCTGGAGCGGCAGATCGAGGAGATGAAGCGCGTCGCCGGGGAAGCGGTCGCGGACGTGTCGAAAGAGCTGGCCCCGCTCGAGAAGAAGCTCGCCGAGCTGCGCGTCGAGATCTACAAGCGCCTGACGCCGATGCAACGCGTGCAGGTGGCGCGCCACCCGAAGCGCCCGTACACGCTCGATTACATCAAGACCATGTGCACCGACTTCGTCGAGCTGCACGGCGACCGGCTGTTCCGCGACGACCCCGCGATCGTGGGCGGGTGGTCCCGGCTCGACGGCATGAGTGTCATGGTGATCGGCCACCAGAAGGGCCGCGACACGAAGGAGAACCTGCGCCGCAACTTCGGCATGGCGCACCCCGAGGGCTACCGCAAGGCGCTCCGCCTGATGCACCTGGCCGAGAAGTTCCGGGCTCCCGTGATCACCCTGGTGGACACCCCGGGCGCCTACCCCGGGCTCGGGGCCGAGGAGCGGGGCCAGGCTGAGGCGATCGCCCGCAACCTGGTCGAGATGGCGACGCTGCGCGTCCCGATCATCACGGTTGTGATCGGCGAGGGCGGCTCGGGGGGCGCGCTCGCGGTGGGGCTCGCGGACCGCGTGCTGATGCTCGAGAACTCGGTGTACTCCGTCATCTCGCCGGAGGGCTGCGCGGCCATCCTCTGGAAGGACGCGAGCCAGCGGGAGCGGGCCGCCGACGCCCTCAAGATCACGGCCCAGGACCTTGTGGCGCTGGGGGTCGTGGACGAGATCATTGCCGAGCCGGCCGGCGGCGCGCACGCCGACCCCGACGCGGCGGCGGCGGCCGTCGGCGAGGTCGTGCGCCGCCACACCCGCCAGCTCCGGGCGTTGAAGATCGAAAAGCTGCTCAGACGGCGCGAGGAGAAGTACCTTTCGATGGGCGCGTTGAACGAGAAGTGAGTTGACTCCGATCGTCGAAGTCCGGTTCAAAGGGAACCGCAAGGAATACTTCACCTGGTCGTCGGCCGAGCCGCTCGCGCTCCACGATCCCGTGATCGTGGAGGTCGAGCGAGGGGAGGATTTCGGCCGGGTGTCCGCCCTGGGCGCGGTCGCCGCGCAGAAGTGCGCCGGCTGCCAGGGGTGCAGCCTTGCCGCCTCTGCCGCCCCTGCCACCCCTGTCAGCCCCGAACGTCGCAGCCTCCGTCGCGGCAGCAGCGACGACATCCGCCTCGCCGATCAGCTGCACGGCGAGGAGGAGGAAGTGCGGCGGAAGGTGATAGAGCGGGTCCAGCGACACGGGCTCCCGATGAAGGTCTCCGACGCCGAGTGGCAGTGGGACCGGAAGAAGCTGACCGTCTACTTCACGGCCGAGCAGCGCGTGGACTTCCGCGCGCTGGTGCGCGACCTCGCGAGCCAGTTTCACAGCCGGATCGAGCTCCGCCAGATCGGCGCCCGCGACGAAGCGAAGCGGCTCGACGGCGTGGGCCGGTGCGGGCGCCGCTACTGCTGCTCGAGCTGGCTGCCGGAGCTGCGTCCGGTGAGCCTGTCGCTGGCGAAGGATCAACACCTGTCGCTCAACCCGTCGCAGATCTCGGGCGGCTGCGGGCGGTTGCTGTGCTGTCTCCGCTACGAGCACGACTTCTACGTCCAGACCCGCAAGCGCTTCCCGAAGGAAGGCAAGGTCCTGAAGACCGCCGTGGGCCTCGAGCGGGTGCTCGCGGTGGACATCTTTCGCGAGCAGGTGACGCTGCGCACCGAGGCCGGCGACGCCCGGGTGGTCTCGCTGGAGCAGCTGAAGGGCGAAGTGGATGCCTAAGTTCTACCTTACGACCGCCATCGACTACGCGAACGGCGAGCCGCACCTCGGCCATGCGCTCGAGAAGATCGGCGCGGATTGCCTCGCCCGCTACCGGCGGCTGTGCGGCGACGAGGTCCACTTCGTGATGGGGATGGACGAGCACGGGCAGAAGGTCGCGCAGTCGGCGGAAAAGGGGGGCCTGCCGCCGCAGGCGTGGGTAGACCGGATCGCAGGGCGGTTCCAGCAAACCTGGCGCCGCCTGCTCTGCTCCAACGACGACTGGATCCGGACGACCGAGCCCCGGCACCGCGCCGCGGTCGCGGCGTTCATCGGCCGCATCCGCGCACGGAACCCGGACGACATCTTCATCGGGGACTACGAGGGCCTGTACTGCGTCGGCTGCGAGGAGTTCAAGCAGGAGTCCCAGATCGTCGACGGTCGCTGCGTCGAGCATCCCACGCTCGAGCTCGTGAAGACCAAGGAGAGGAACTACTTCTTCCGGCTCAGCCGCTACGCGCGGCGGATTCATGAGCTGATCGTGTCGGGCGAGTTCCGCGTCGAGCCGGAGATCCGGCGGAACGAGGTCCTGCGCCAGATCGAAGCCGGGCTGCAGGACGGCTCGATCTCGCGCGCCCGCTTTCCCTGGGGCCTCCCGTTCCCGGACGCGCCCGACCACACGGTGTACGTCTGGTTCGACGCGCTCATCAACTACATCACCGCCGCCGGGTTCCCCGAGCCCGGCTTCGAGCGGCTGTGGCCCGCGGACCTGCACGTGATCGGCAAGGGCATCACCCGGCTGCACTGCGCGCTGTGGCCCGCGATGCTGCTCAGCGCGGAGCTGCCGCTGCCGCGGATGGTGTGGGCGCACGGGTACGTCCAGTGGGGCGGCGCGAAGGTCTCGAAGTCGAGCGGCGGGACGCTGAGCGTGGACGAGGCGATCGACTACCACGGCGCCGACGCGCTGCGCTATTTCCTGCTGCGCGAGGTCGGATTCGAGAACGACGGCGACTTCACCTGGGAGCGCTTCGACACGCGCTATGGGTCAGAGCTCGCGGACACGTTCGGCAACCTCGTGAAGCGCTCGCTCGACATGATCCACCGCTACCGCGGCGGCACCGTGCCAGGCGACCCGCGGGGCTACCGGACGCCGCTCGAGGACGCGGCGCAGTCGGCGCTCGCCGCCTACCGGCGCGCCATGGACGGCTTCCGCCTCGAAGAGGGGGCGGCGCGCTGGATGGAGCTCGCCGCCCGCGCCAACCGCTACATCGAGGAGACGACGCCGTGGAACCTCGCGAAGCAGGGCCACGACGCCGAGCTCGACTCCGTGCTCGCGAATCTCGCCCGCACCGTGGCGCGGCTCGCCGTGCTCGCGCTCCCGTTCGTCCCGGCCACCGCCGGGTCCGTCTGGGCGCTGCTCGGCGCGGCCCCCCAGCCCCCCCAGCCCCTCGACCGGGCGCGGCTCGCCGACCTCGCGACCCTCGACCTCGCGGGGCGGCACGTGCAGAAGCCGCCGATCCTCTTTCCCAAGCCGAAGCTCGCTCCGGCGTAGCGTCCGTTGTGACGTGGCTCACGTCCCGTCGTGCGGACCGTGAGACAGCTCACGCGCCGTCGTGTTGACGGACTCGTGAGGCCGCCGTAGCTTTTAGCTCCACGAGCCGGACCTCCGCCCTGTCCGGATTCTCGCCGCCGGCCATGGCAGCGCGGCGCGAGTGCGCCGTATCGAACGTTGACCTGGAAGTCGCCGGAGAGCCGATGCGCAGAGCAACGGAGCGACGCTGGACCGTCATGTTGGTGCCTCACGGCGCGGGGGCATCTCGTGGCGTGGAGGTCTCCCAGACCTTCGTCAAGGCCGTCCTAGGCATCGGCGGCGTGGTCGCGCTGACGTTCCTGGTGCTGGGCTTGGCCGCCGTATCGCGCGGGGTGAACATCACCCACGGGCGCGCGCTCGAGAACGAGAACCGCCTCCTTGCCGACGAGATCCAGCGGATGCGCGAGCGCATGGCGGTCGTGCAGGACACCCTCGCCCGGTTCGGCGAGCGGGAGCAGGAGCTGCGCCTTCTCGCGGGATTGAATCCGACCGACCCGGCGGTGCAAAAGGGCGGCATCGGCGGCCCGGCCGGCACATGGTCCGAGCGCGACAGTCTCGCCGCCCTCGGGCCGAACGGACAGCAGGCGCTCGCAGCCCGGCTCGATGCGGACGCGCTGGCGCGGCGCGCGAACATCTTGGTCCGCTCCCTCAGCGAGGCGTACGACTCGCTGTCCAAGCATCAGGCCCAGCTTGCGGCCACGCCGTCCATCATGCCCACCAAGGGCTGGCTCACGAGCGCGTTTGCGAAAGAGCGGATCCACCCGATCCTGCACCTCGCGCGCCCGCACGAGGGGATCGACGTCACGGCCCCGATGGGGGCGGAGATCGAGGCGCCCGCCGCCGGCACGATCACCGACGTGCGCTGGGCGGAAGGTTACGGCAACCTGCTCACCCTCGACCACGGCTTCGGTCTGGTCACGCGCTACGCGCACTGCTCCAAGATCTTTGTGGCGCGCGGCCAACGCGTGAAGCGAGGGCAGAAGATCGCGCTGATCGGCTCAACGGGTCTCTCGACCGGCCCGCACCTGCACTACGAGGTGTGGGTGAACGGGCACCCGGTGGACCCGATGAAGTACGTGATGCCGGAGGCGATCGTAGACTAGATTTAGGGCCGTCAGGCTCACCATGATCCCTTCCCACCGCTTCCTGCCCTTCGTTGCCGTTTCGGTCTTCGTGCTGAGTTGCGCGACAAACCGACCGTTCGACCGAGCCACCGAGCCTGGCGGT
>QHVD01000540.1 GCA_003222235.1 Gemmatimonadota bacterium
GAGGTGATCGCGGCGCTCGCGCGCGTGAAGAACTACGTGGACACGGGCGCGTTCCTCGCGATCCAGGCGGCCGGCGCCGCCGTGCTGCCGCAGGCGGAGTCGCTCGCCCGCGACTACGTCGCCGGGTTCAAGGAGCGGCGCGACGCGATGCTGCCGGTGCTGCGGGCGCAGGGGTTCGAGCCCGAGACGCCCGAGGCGACGATGTATCTGTGGGTGCCGCTGCCCGAGGGCGTCGCGTCCGCGGCATTCGCGCGCCGCGCCCTCGAGGAGGCGGGCGTGGTGACGCTCGCCGGCAGCGGGTTCGGCGCGGGCGGCGAGGGGTTCTTCCGCATCGCGCTCACCGTCGCCGCGCCGCGGCTGGTGGAGGCGGCGGAGCGACTCGGGAGGGTCCTGGCCGCTGTTTGAGCCCGTGAAGGTCCCGCTCGAGAGCAAGCGGCTCACCTGGGCCGCGAGCGCCGTGCTGCACGCCATCGTCATTGCGGTCGCGGTCACCACGTCGTGGCGCATCGACCGGGAGCAGGTCCTCATCACGATCGTACCGCCGAGCGCGCCGCGGCCGGTCGAGCTGCCGCCGTTCGGCGGCACCAAGCGGGGGCCCGGTCCGAGCGGCGGCCTCGGCCGGCCGGTGCCGAGCGCGGCGGTCCGGGATACGCTGCCGCCCGCCCCGGCCCCGATCGGGAAGCCCGACACGACGCTCGCCGCGAGCCCCGTCGCGGAAGGCCCCCACCTGATCGTCGAGCCGCAGGTCGGTGACGGCCGGCTGTGGGTGCTGGCGCGGCCCGCGCTCCCCGCCGACGTCGCGGACGTGTTGTACGGCCCGCACGACCGGAAAGACAGCGTCGCCGTGCAGCGGCTGCGGGCCATGGTGGATTCGCTGAACCAGATCATCAGCGTGGAGCAGCGTGCCCGGCGGAAGCCCACATGGACGACCGACGTGGCGGGAAAGACGCTGGGCATCGATTCGCAGTACATCCACATCGCCGGGATCAAGATCCCGACCGCGGCACTCGCGCTGCTCCCGATCCGCCTGCCCGAAGGGAACTACGACGAGCAGCTCCGGGCTCGCCACCTCGAGGACATGCGGCAGGACCTGATCCAGGCCGCGCGGCGGGCCGAGACCCTGCAGCTGTTCCGGCAGTACGTGCGCGAGCTGCGCGCGCGCAACCAGGCGGAGCGGGACGCGGAGCGGGCGCGCGGTGATACGACGAAGGTGAAGCCGGATACCGTCAAGGCAATCCCGTAAGGCGAACGGCCTCCCCCAGCCTCCTCAACGCCGCTTCTTTCCCGACCACATACAGCAGTTCATTGACGGGCTCCGACACCGTGCCGCCCGTGAGCGCGATGCGGATCGGCTGGAAGATCTTCCCGGCGAGCGCGCGTAGCCGTTGCTCGAGCTGCTCGGGGGTCCAGTCGGCGAGCTGGAGCACGGGGATGCTTGCTTCCAGGGCAGCCCTGTAGCCCGCGGGGTCCTTCGCGATCTCCCGCTTCGCCTTCTCGTCGAGCTCCACGAACTTGGGATCGAGCCGCACCGCCACCTGGCGCGCCACGTCGATCGTGGTGCGCGAGCGCGTTTTCACGGCCGCGATCGCCCGGAGCACCGCGTCCTTGCCGCCGTTCAGGCCGAGTCGCTCGAGCTGCGGCGACACCAGCGGGTAGAGCTCGACGGCCGACGCCATCGAGAGGTACTGGCCGTTCATCCACTCGAGCTTCGTCATGTCGAAGATCGCGCTCTTCTGCTGGATCCCATCGAACGAAAACAGCCCGATCATTTCGTCGAGGGTCATGATCTCCTTGTCGCCGCCCGGGCTCCACCCATGTGCTGGTAGTCGCCGACCGCCGTGGCGCCATGGCGCTTGGAGAGCTTCTTGCCGTCGGGCCCGTTGATCATGGGCACGTGGGCGAACACGGGGAGCGGGGCGCCCATCGCCCGGTACAGCGCGATCTGCTTCGGCGTGTTCGAGATGTGGTCGTCGCCGCGCAGCACGTGAGTGATGCCCATGTCCAGGTCGTCCACCACCACCGCGAGGTTGTAGAGCGGCGTGCGGTCGCTCCGCATGACGACGAAGTCCTTGATGTCCTCGCCCCGGAAGCTGATGCGGCCGTGCACGGCGTCGTCCCAGGCGATCTCCTCCGCCGGCACGCGGAGGCGGATCGCGCCCCCGTCGAGGTAGGCGTTCCCTGCGTCCAGCAGCCGGTCCGCAACCTCCTGGTGACGCGCGAGCCGCGCGCCCTGGAACACGAGCTCCTCGTCCCAGTCGAGGCCGAGCCAGGTCAGGCCGTCGAGGATGACGCGGGTGTGTTCTTCGGAGGAGCGCTCCTTATCCGTGTCCTCGATGCGGAGCAAGAACTTCCCACCCACGTGGCGCGCGTACAGCCAGTTAAAGAGGGCGGTGCGCGCGCCGCCGACGTGGAGGTAGCCCGTCGGGGAGGGGGCGAAACGGACGCGGGTGGTCATAACAACTGTTGCGGTGATACAACGATGCGTTGATGCCACTCTCGACGGGTCGCGCCTGGCGTATAAAGTTGACCAGGCGTGCAAAAATCGGTTGCGCGACTGCACGACGGAGAAGGGCGGACTCGATGAACGGCGCCGTTGGAGCGTTGGTTGGTCGGGTTGAGCTGCGCGCTCGCGTCGCGAGCCGCACGCTCCTGGGAACGCTGGATCCTTGGGAAGCCCGTGGGCCGGATGAGTGCCGCGCGCGCCGACGACGCGTCACGGTGCTCGTGGTGACCCTCGCCGCCCTGATCCTCGCGGCCGACTACGCAAGCGCGCCCTTCGTGCGGTTCCCTCCGTTCTTCGTCGTGCCCGTCGCGTTGGCGTCGTGGCTCATCGGGCCGGCCCTCGGCGTCGTGCTCGCGATCCTGCTGCCCGCCGTGCGGTTGCTCTACTTCGTCCTTGTGTTCAGGCCGCCATGGGTCGCGGCGGAGTTGATTAACAGCGCAGTCCAGATGGGCGTCCTCTTGCTCGTCGCCTATCTGGTGAGCCGCGCCGCGCGCGACACGCGCGAGATCCGGCTGCTCAAGAGCTTCCTGCCGATCTGCCTGTACTGCCAGAAGATTCGTGATGCCGATGGGCACTGGCGGCGGTTGGATGAGTACATGTTCGAGCACACGGGAATCCGGTTTTCCCACGGATGGTGCCCGGAGTGCGAGCGGGAGCACTTCCCCGAGTTGGCTGAGCCGAGCTGAGGGCATGCAAAAAGTGTCAGGTGTCGGGTGTCAGGTGTCGGGGGGGGCGGGGCCCTGACACCCAACACCTGACACCCGACACCGGTCTTTCCACGGAGAGGGGGGGATTCGAACCCCCGATAGAGCTTTTAGGCCCTATAACGGTTTAGCAAACCGCCGCCTTCAGCCACTCGGCCACCTCTCCCGCGTTGCTACGCTTCAATTTACGCTGTCGGCTGCCATTCCCCCAGCCGGTTGGTGCCACGGTTTCCACATTTTTTCCCCTGTGCGCGGCCCGAAACTAACCGCCCCGGCCCCCAAAAACAAC
>QHVD01000541.1 GCA_003222235.1 Gemmatimonadota bacterium
AACGCGGGGCTTCTCTTCGCGGTCGGGCTCTGGATTGACTCGAAGTTGCCGCCCCGTGACACCGCCTAGCCTCGCCGCTCCAAAAGCATCCGTTTGTGGAACGCCTACGGGAGAACGCAAGAGCCGTGCGCATTAAAGGATTTTCGAGGGATGATCCGCTGGGGTTTCTGGAACGCTGACGAAGAGGTTCCAGGGTGGGCGCCGCCCCGCGGTCGGCTCGTTGGTCTCTACCCCAGCTCCTCGAGCAGCCCCTTCGCCTCGCGCAGGTCGCGCGTGTCGAAGCCCTCGGTGAACCAGGCGTAGAGCGGCGCGAGGAGCCGACGCGCCTCGGCCACGCGCCCGCCCTCGGTGAGCCAGCGGGCGAGGCTCGTGGTCGCGCGGAGCTCATACATCTTCGCACCCTGGCGGCGCGCGAGCTCGATGGCGGCGCGGAAGCTCGCTTCGGCCTCTGGGCGGCCCTCATGGGCGAATAGCTCACCTCGGAGATGAAGAAGGGCCAGCTTGTCGATGATGCTATCTTCCAGCGCTGCGAACGCCTCCTCGAGCACGGCATGCGCTTCCGCGAGAGCGCCGCTCCGCGCCAGTGCCTCCGCGAGAAGGCTCAGCTCATGCCCGCGCGTGACGGCGACCCCGATCGCCGTCATCATCTCGATGCCCTCGCGGAGCTGCCCGATTCCCTCCTCGCACTGCCCCTCCTCGGCGAGCGCCCAACCCCGCATCATGCGTCCTCGTGCGAGGAATTGCGATAGCCCGTGGTCGCTCGCGAGCTGGACGAGTTTGTCCGCCTGCTCGAGAATCCGCCGCGGCTCCCGGGCAAACACATGGTAGAGAAGGCCGTAGCAGAGGGCGGCCGCAACATCCTGGGCCCTGCCGAGGCGCTGTGCCAGCGCGAGGCCCTCACGCACGCGCAGGCGCCCGGCATCGGCGAAACCGAGTTGCCATGCGACGAGGGCCGCGTAGTTCAAGGCGACGACGCCCGGATCGACTGACCCGGCGAACGCCTCCTCAGCGCCATAGAGGCTCACCGCCTTCTCCAAATGTGCCCGCGCATCCAGCAGGTCGCCGCGGTGGAATCGCGTGGTCCCTTGCGCGAGATGCCCGAGGACTAGCGAGGGGCGACGCGCGTCACGCTTCGCCGATTCCAAGACCTGATCGGCGAGCGCCTGCGCCGCGGAGAGCTGCCCTCGCGTCAGGGTGACGACCCAGTGGCCCATGAGAACTAGGAGCAGCTGCGCCGGGTCACCGTGCCGCGCGCCGAGCTCGCGGGCCCGCGCGATGACCCGGGCCGCCTCCGGTGCGGCCCAACCCTTGGTCGTGAGGAGCACACCCCAGAGCGCGATCTGGAGGAGTAACTCGCGCTGATCGCGCTCGGCCGATTCGGGCAGCCGCGCCAGCGCCGCGAGCGCACTCGTATAGTGGGCGGCCGCCTCCTGGAGCGCCGAGCGGGCGAACGCCGGCTCCGCGGCCCGCTGCCACGCCGCGACGGCCGGCTCGAAGTCGCCCGCCTCGGTGTGGTGATGGGCCAGCAGCTCCGGTTGCCCGTCCGCGATCTCGGGGAAGCGGGCCAGCAGTACCTCCGCGACCCGGCGGTGGAGCTCCCGCCGCCGGCTCTTCAGGAGCGATCCGTACGCCGTCTCCTGGACGAGCGCGTGCTTGAAGACGTAGTGCGCGTCCGGCGGCACCCCGCGAGCATAGAGGAGCTCCGCGTCCACCAGCCGGTGGAGGGACGCTTGCAGATCGGCGTCCGCGAGCCGGGAAACGACATCGAGGAGGGCGTAGGAGAACTCCCGCCCGATCACCGCCGCCACCTGCGCCACCTCCTTGGCTGTTCCTAGCCGGTCGAGCCGCGCCATGAGCGAGTCCTGCAGGGTCGCCGGAATCGTGCGCTCTGGAGCGACCCCACTGCTCTCTGCCTCCACGCCATCCGTCCGGCTGACGACCGCTTCGATCAGCTCGGCGAGGGTGGCGCGCGCGGCGACCCCGGCCACCATCGCGCGGACGTGCGCCCGGCCCAGGCGGCCGAGGGTCACCTGCGCGTGATGCGCGAGGAGCGGCCAGGGCGCCCGGAACTCCGGCCGCGCCGTGTACAGGAACAGCACCGGCGCCGTCGCCCCCTGCTCGGCGAGAAGCGCTTGCACCTCCAACGTCGAAGGGTCCACCCACTGCAGGTCCTCGAGCACGGCAACCACGGGCTGGAGGCGGGCCGAACCGAGGAGCCACGCGACCAACGTGGCAAGGAGCTTCTTCCGCTGCGCCTCGGGGCTGAGCCGCAGCGGCGCGTAGCGATCCGGGACGGGCAGAGCGAGGAACGGCGCCACGAGCGGCAGGGCCTCGGAGAGCTGCAGCCCCGCGCCGGCGAGGCCCTGCTCGAGGCGCACGATCCGCTCCTCCACGGGCTCGTCTCCCCGCCAGGCGAGCGCCCGCCCGAGCATCTCCGTCACCGCGTAGAAGGGGCTGTGCTGGTGGTACGGTGAGCCTGCACACTCGAGCCAGGTGTGCGGCTCGCCGCCCAGGTCCTCCTTGAACCGCTGCACGAGCCGCGACTTCCCAATCCCGGCCTCGCCCGTGATGAGGACCACCTGGCCCTCACCCGCCCGCGCCTGCGCCCAGCGCTCGCCCAAGAGCCGCCGCTCCCCCTCGCGGCCAACGAAGGGCGTCAGGCCCCGCGGCCCCGCGGCATCCAGGCGACTCCGCACCCCGCTCGCCTGCACGACGCGGAACACGGCCACGGGCTGCCGCACCCCCTTCAGTGGTGGCGCCCCCTTGGCCTCGACGATGAACCGGCCCGAGACCAGGCGATGGGTCGCCTCGGTGATGAGCACCGCATCGGGATCGGCTAGCGCCTGCACCCGCGCGGCCACGTTGGGGGTGTCGCCGAACACCTCCGCCCCCGGCCCCGGACCCTCGCCGATGACGACCGGCCCCGTGTGCATCCCGACCCGCACCGCCAACCGCACCCCGTGGGCCGGCTCGAGCCGGTGGTTCAGCTCGGCCACCGTGTCGATGAGGGCGAGCCCCCCGCGCACCGCCCGCTCGGGGTCGTCCTCGTGCGCCTGCGGGTAGCCGAAGTAGACGAGCAAGCCGTCGCCCAGGTACTTCGCGACATGGCCGCCAAAGTTGGTCACGGTCTCGGCGGCGGCGCGCTGGTACTGCGCGGCGATCTCCCGCCAGTCCTCGGGGTCGAGCTGCTCGGCGATGGCGGTCGAGCCGACGAGGTCGCAGAAGAGGACGGTGAGCTGCCTCCGCTCGCCCTCCGCCGCCGTCCCAGTGAGCGAGGCACCACAGTGGCCGCAGAACCGCTCGCCGGTCTCGTTCAGCGTCCCGCAGGAGGAGCAGACCTCGCCGAGCCGGCCGCCGCACTGCGCACAGTAGCGCCGCTCCGAGCGGTTACGATGACCGCACGACGGACACCGAATTTCCGGCTGCGTTTCCACGACTCGCCCGCGCCGGGGGGCACGAGATGCGCGAGGTTGTCCTCCACGGGCGGTGGGGCTGTCAACGGCGGACGGCGCCTCGTAGACGACCGGACTCGCTACCCCTCACACACGGAAGATCAACGTGCAACTCTCGATGGCGCTCGAGATACCGAGGGCGGACCGCAACGACC
>QHVD01000542.1:0-1860 GCA_003222235.1 Gemmatimonadota bacterium
CTTGCACGCGGCGCGCGCGCCTTCACCATGCCCTTCTTCGTCTTGCGCAGTACGTCGGCGCTAGCCGGCGTGATGGTGAGCCCGACGGCAACCACGAGCGGGCCCGAGAGCTGGCCGGAAGTTGTGGGCGCTGCGGCCTGACGGGGCGCCCCATACACGCAGTCTGCGCTGCGCGCCCGCCCGATGGCCTCTCGCGCAACCATTCGATGCGCTCGACGCGCGTCAATCCGAGTTCCGTGGAGAGGACACCACGGCGGGGGTCGATATGCGGAAGCTCCGCTTCCGCGGGCGCGCGTACTGCCCAGGGGGAGGGGTGCCCTCGCGTACTGTCTCCTGGGAGAGTCGAAGGGGATTGCGATGATGCTCCGAGTCTCCCCGAACAGGAGGCTGCGGAAGCTGACTCGTTTACGGCGTCACCTGGAAGCTGCCGACATCGCCGGCGCCGTCGTTCCTGAGGCACTCATACCGGCCCTCAAGCCCGCCGCCCGCGAGCACGCCGGCGATGGCGCACTGCGTTCGCCCGTTCCCGCTGAGCAATCCGCCCGTGAAGCTTCCATCCGGGGCGAAGGTCACGCTCACCCTAGCGCGCCCGAAAAGGCACGGTGCCGAGCCCGCGATGCAGCGCACGTTGCCCACCAGGCCGGTCGCGACCTGGTGCACGCGCACCACGAGCGAGACGTAGATGCCGCTATCGCTGAGCGCGACGCCACGCAGGCGGAGCGCGTAGGCCGGGGAGGCGACCAGGACGCCCGCCAGAAGGACCAACATCGCGACGCCGGCCACCACTCCCCTGCGCCTCTGCGCCATCAACCCCTCCTTGCCGCGCCGCGCGCGGTCGATTCTCGATCCCCTGCCCGGCACTGCTCTATCATGCATGCATGGACGCCTCCAGGTTCGCACACCGGCTCACACGGGCGCGGTTGGACACGATGCTCCTCACTGGCTCGGCCATGACCCGCTGCGACAGGCCGCCGGACACCCCCCTGCCCTCCTTGACACGAGGGAGCATGACGAACGATAGGGCCGCGTTCAGGGACGGCCCTGGCGTGGCGGGGAGCGCCCCAGCGTGGGGAGTACGGCAAGGGTGTCAGCGCCGCCCAAGGGTCGCGCTACGGCCTTCTGGCGCAGCGCTGGGCGCACGGGAGTAAATCGGGAGTACTGAGGCGGCGAGCGGGTGTCACTGGAGGTCTCTCACGGTCAACGCGCGAGCGCCCTCAAGTCGGCGTTCGGACAAGCCTTGCGCCTGAATCTGTCGGGGGGACGAGGGCTTTCGGACGAACCCCAAAAACGGCCCGTCACGAATCCCCCCTTTCGCACTTAGTTCATCCTCGAAATATCTGCATATTTTGCACGTCGTTACTGCCAAGGTGTTGCACCAGTGACGACTGGCTGCCTTCGGGTCGCCCGATCGACGGGTACTCCGTGGTTCCTGCACCTGCCTACGTTCTGTCCCCGGGCGTGCTACCCGTGTACCCCTACCCGCCCCTGGTGGCCTATGGGCCGCCCGGGTACTACGGGGGCTCGGTCGCAGTGTGGGGCCGTCACTACCGGGATCGCGGGTGGCACGGCTACCGGCGCGGTCGTTGGTAGGGTGCGACCGAGGGCGCTCATGTCTCGACTACCGCCGAGGCTCGCGGCCGTGCTCGGGGCGCTCGCGCTCGCGGTGCCAGCCGCCGCGCAACCCTCGTTCGACCATCTCGCGTGCTTCAAGGTGAAGGATCAGACTGGGCCGGCGACCTACACTTTCTCTCTCACCAATGCGGCCGGCACCCAGAACTGCGTCGCCAAGCTGCCGGCCAAGCTCGGCTGCTTCGAGAGCGCCGAGTCGAACGTGGTCCCCACACCGCCGGGCGGTGGGCC
>QHVD01000542.1:1884-2438 GCA_003222235.1 Gemmatimonadota bacterium
GCTACCAGACGAAGTGCAGGCGCCCGTTCACGCCCGCCGCCCAGATGGAGGACCAGTTCGGCGCTCGGATGGTCGTCTTCAAGGGCGCGCAGTTCATGTGCGCGCCGGCGACCCGGGGGCCCGTCGGCATCGCACCGCCCACCACGACGACCACGCGGCCACCCCAGCCATGCCGTTTCACCGATGGCCAGTGCCAGGGACAGTGCGGCGCGGGCGGGGTTTGCTCGGCGGCGGCGTCGAGCGGCTCGTGCGAGTGCCGGACGACACCCTGTGGGCAGGCGGACGCGCCCACGTGCGACGGCTTCTGCACCGACCCGAGCAAGGCGTGCGTCTTCAACCTGACGGGCTGCAGCTGCGTGCGCATCCCGTAGGCGGGGACTGTCAACGCGACGCGACCGCGTTAACGACGATAGCCCAAACGTTGAGCCCAGCAGTGACATTGAACCCGAAGACCCGCATCGGTAGTTGCCCCGAGACGCTCAGGACGAGGTGCGAGAGCGTGTGGAACGCCTCGACGCCCGCGAAGAAGATGACGACCTCGCGCTTCGTCATGG
>QHVD01000317.1 GCA_003222235.1 Gemmatimonadota bacterium
CACCGTCATTGGCTCTGCGGATCTCGTACGTTCCAGCGCGCACAAACGGGTCGCCGGCGGGATCGGGGGGAAAGAGGACCTGGACGCGTCCGTCGGTGCGGGCGCGCAGCACGACGAGGGAGCCGTCTTCGCCGGTCTCCACGTACACCCGCACCGGGGCGCCGCGCACGAGCGGGCTGCTCGAGCCGAGCCACACGCGCACCGGGCGCTCGCCGGCGCGCGCCGGCGCGGCGGGGGCGGGGGGAGCGGGGGCTGGGGGCGTCTGGGCGAGAAGCAGAAACAGTAGGGGAGTCACGGGGGCCACCTTTCCTTACTTAAACCTAACCTAGGGGGCACGGCAGTGCCGTGCCCCCTAGGTGTGCGGGCACCGGGTTGACGTCCCTTACATCGCGGCAGCGACGGGCGTGGCGACACCGGTGGCTGGTGCGGCCGGACGGGCCACCCGGTTCAGCTCGAGCCACTCGGAAGCGAGCGCTCGGAAATCTTCCTCGTCGTGATCCCAGGCTCTTACCACCTCGTTGACCACCTGTACTCGCACGCCGATCAGAGCGCCGACGAAGTAATGCTTCCGCCAGTGCTTCTGGAGCTCGCGGGCCAGGGCATCGGACGCTCCGGCGATGGCGAGGGCCAGGAAGCAGTCGCTCCAGCTATGCCCGGTCGCCGTCAGACCACGTCTCACTCGCTCCGGGCCGAGCGCGTCAAAGGCGGTCGTCAGCAAGGCTTTGTGCTCGGGGCTCATGGCTCCCTCCTTTAGGGTGTGGCGTGGTAAGCAAATTCGCGGCGCGGGCCGCTGGCACGCCCGAACGTGCTCGGGGAGCGCTGCCGCAGCTGCCTCAAGTTCGGAGCGACGTCAACAGGGCGTCAGAGCGAAGGAGGGAGCGGCCGGCCTGCTCGGAGCGGCTCTCGCGCTGCGATGTCCTTGCAAACTCACGCGGCGGCGTTCCCTCCGCAAGACCTTGCCGAGGGCGGAACCGGCCGCTAGGTTCATCGATTGTGATCGAATTTCGGCCGCGATTCGCGTCAGCGGAATCGCGGCCGACTCATTTGTCGGGAGAAGGTCGAGTGCGTGGAAGAACGGCTGCGCTCCGAGCGGTCGGCATCTCCGGCAGTCCGTCGTCCGCGTCGAAATCACGTGCCCTCGTGGCATACGCGCTGGAGCGGCTCGCGGACCGCGGTGCGGAGACGGCCCTGATCGACCTGGCGACGCTGCCCGCGGAAGCGTTGCTCGGGCGGCGCGCGGAGGCGCGGGTCACGGCCGCGCTCGAGGCGGTGGCGGGCGCGCGGGTGGTCGTCGCCGGAACGCCGATCTACCGCGCCACGTACAGCGGGCTCCTCAAGGTCCTCTTCGATCTGCTGCCCCAGGACGGGCTCGCCGGAAAGATCGGTATTGCGATTGCCACGGGACACGGGCCGGCGCACTCGCTCGCCATTGACCACGGTCTGCGCCCGCTGTTCGCGAGCCTCGGCGCGACCGTCGTGCCGAGCGGGGTGTACGGGAGTAGCGAGCAGTTCGCGGACGGGCAGGTCGCGCCCGAGCTGCTGCAGGCGGTGGACCGCGCAGTCCGGGAGGCCGTTACCTTTGCCGCTGCGGCGATCGATTGAGGAGACGAGCGCGCGCATGACCGCGACTGCCGAGCGCCCCATCGCGATCTATTACGAGCATCCCGACTGGTTCCGGCCGCTGTTTCAGGCGCTCGACCGCCGCGGCGTGCCGTACGTGCGGCTCGACGCGGCGAGGCACCGGTTCGATGCCGCGGACGGCCGGCCGCCCTACGCGCTCGTCTTCAACCGGATGAGCCCGTCGGCGTATCTCCGCGGTCACGGGAACGCGATCTTCTACACCCTCCACTACCTCGCGTACCTCGAGCGGCACGGCGTGCGCGTGATCAACGGGTACGGCGCGTACGTCACCGAGACGTCGAAGGCGCTCCAGCTCTCCCTGCTCGAGCGCCTCGGCCTGCCGTATCCGCCGGCGCGGGTGATCAACCACCCCGCGCTGGCGCCCGGGGCGGCCCGCGGCCTGCGGTTCCCGGTGGTCGTGAAGCCCAACATCGGCGGCTCCGGCGCGGGCGTGCGGCGGTTCGAGACGCCGGAGGGACTCGAGCAGGCGGCACACACGGGGGCCCTGGAGCTCGGCATCGACCACACCGCTCTCGTGCAGGAGTACATCCCGCCGGACGAGCGGCGCATCGTGCGGGTCGAGGTCCTCGGGGGCCGCTACCTCTACGCCATTCGCATCTACACTCCCGGGGACAGCTTCAACCTTTGCCCCGCAGACGTTTGCCAGACGGTGGGCGGCGCCGAGCTGGTGCGGGCGGCGTGCCCGGTGGATGCGCCGAAGAACGATCTGCGGGTCGAGGGCTACGCCCCGGCGCCCGAGATCGTGGAGCAGGTGGAGGGCATCATGCGCGCGGCGCGCATCGAGGTGGGTGGCGTCGAGTACCTGATCGACGCCCGCGACGGCCGGCTGTATTACTACGACATCAATGCGCTCTCGAACTTCGTGGCCGACGCGCTGCGCGTGGTGGGGTTCGACCCGTTCACGCGGCTCGTGGACTACCTCGAGCGCGAGGCGGAGTGAGACCATGCGTTTCGGCTACTGGCTCCCGGTCTTCGGCGGTTGGCTCCGGAACGTCCCCGACGAAGGGATGGAGGCGAGCTGGGAGTACGTGAGCCGGCTCGCGCGGCGGAGCGAGGCGCTCGGGTTCGACGTGACGCTCGTCGCCGAGCTGAACCTCAACGACATCAAGGGCCCGGACGCGCCCGCCCTCGATGCCTGGACGACCGCGGCCGCCCTCGCGGCGGTGACGGAGCGGCTCGAGCTCATGGTCGCCGTGCGGCCCACGTTCCATCCCCCGGCGCTCGCCGCGAAGCAAGCGGCGAACATCGATCACATCAGCCGGGGACGGCTGACGCTCAACGTGGTGTCGTCATGGTGGGCGGAGGAGGCCCGGCAATACGGCGTGGAGTTCGATCGGCACGACGCCCGCTACGCGCGCACGGCTGAATGGCTCGCGGTGGTGAGCGGGATGTGGGCCGAGCCGCGGTTCAGCTTCGCGGGCAAGTATTACCGGGTACAGGACGCGATCCTCGAGCCCAAGCCGGTGTCGCAGCCGCGGCCGAGGATTTACGCCGGCGGCGAGTCGGAGGCGGCGAAAGGACTGATCGCCGGCGCCTGCGATGCCTATCTGATGCACGGCGATCCGCCGGAGCGCATCGCCGCCAAGGTGGCGGACCTGCGGGCGCGGCGGGACCGGCTGGGACTCGCGCCCCTCAGGTTCGGGGTCGCGGGCTATGTGATCTGCCGGGAGACTGCCGAGGCCGCTCGACGCGAGGTGGCCCGCATCACGGACGTGCGCCAGAGTGCGGCGGGATACTCGAACTATCAAGACTGGATCGCCAACACGCAGCTCGAGCAGCGCGTCAGCCTCGAGGACTACTCGGTCTCGAATCGCGGGCTCAACTCGGGCCTCGTGGGGACGCCCGACCGGATCGCGGAGCGCATCGTCGAATTCGAGCGCGCGGGAGTGGAGCTGCTGCTGCTGCAGTTCAGTCCGCAGCACGAGGAGATGGAGCGGTTCGCGGAGGAGGTCGTCCCGCTCGTGCGCTGCCAGGCCCGCGAGACCGCGCTGGGCGCGACGTAGGGGCGCTACTTGCACCCCGGCCTCCCGCGCGGTCTCTTTTAGCGCCTCTCGATCCAAGCGCCTAACCCGCTCGTTACAGCGAGGTCCCGTCATGGCCAGAGGACTCCGACCACTCGGAACCGCGATCACGCTCGCCCTGCTCGGCGCCGTCCTGCACTCGTCCCCGGCGCGACGCCAACCCAAGCGTCCGGAGCCACCGGAGACCCGGCGCGAGCAAGCTCCCCAACGGCTGCTCTCCGACTCCGCTCTCGCCCAGCTCAAATACCGTTACATCGGTCCCGTCGGGAACCGCGTGTCGGCCGTCGCCGGGGTGGCGGGCGACCCGAGCACCTACTACGTCGGCGCCGCGTCGGGCGGGATCTGGAAGACGACGGACGGCGGCGTGCACTGGCAGCCGATCTTCGACGATCAGCCGGTGCAATCGCTCGGCGCCCTCGCGGTCGCGCTCTCCGATCCCAACGTCGTCTGGGCCGGCACGGGCGAGGCATGGATCCGCAGTCACATCTCGATCGGCAACGGCGTCTACAAGTCCACCGACGCCGGGAAGACCTGGCAGCACGTCGGGCTCGACAGCACCGGCCGCATCGCCCGCATCGTGATCCACCCCACCAATCCGGACATCGTGTATGCCGCCGCGCTCGGCCACGGCTACGGGCCCCAGGAAGAGCGCGGCGTCTACCGCACCACGGACGGCGGCAAGACGTGGGAGCGGGTGCTGTTCGTGGACCGGAACACGGGCGCCTCGGACATCGCCATGGACCCGAACAACCCGCGCATCCTGTTCGCCGGGATGTGGCAGCTCGAGCTCCACACCTGGGGCCGGGAGAGCGGCGGGCCGGGCTCGGGGATCTATGCGTCCCGTGACGGCGGCACGACCTGGAAGAAGCTCACGGGGCACGGGCTTCCCGCAAAGCCCCACGGCAAGGTCGGGCTCGCGATCGCGAAGTCGAACTCGAACCGGATCTATGCTCTCATCGAGACGGGCGACGGAGTCCCGTGGCACGGGCAGGACACCGACCGGGGGGAGTTGTGGCGCTCGGAAGACGGCGGCGACACGTGGCGGGTCGTGAGCTACGACCGCCAGCTGGCGGGCCGCCAGCCCTATTACACGCGCGTCGCCGTCGCCCCGAACGACGAGAACGAGGCGTACTTCCTCTCGGCCGCGTTCTCGAAGACGCTCGACGGCGGCCAGACCACGGTGAACGTTCCCTTTGCGCAGTCGCCCGGCGGCGACAACCACGACATGTGGATCGACCCGACGAACGGGAGCCGCATGATCGTCGGGAACGACGGCGGCGCCTCGATCTCGACGACGCGCGCCCGTACCTGGTACCGCGCGCAGCTGCCGATCGCGCAGATGTACCACGTCACGGTGGACTCCCGGATCCCCTACTACGTCATGGGGAACCGGCAGGATGGGCCCTCGTCGCGCGGGCCCTCCAACTCGAAGCTCGCCGCCTTCGGGGGAGGCGGGGGCGGGGAGCCTGCGGGGCCCGGTCCCATCCCGCGCGGCGAGTGGCACTCGGTCGCGGGCGGCGAGAGCGGTTGGGCCACGCCGGACCCGGAGGACCCCGACGTCATCTGGTCGAGCGCGTCGGGCTCGGGCTCCGTGGGCGGCATCGTCGTGCGCTACGACGAGCGCACGCGCCAGGCGCAGCACGTCGAGATCTGGCCGCAGAGCACCATCGGCTCGCCCGCCGCGGACGTGAAGTACCGCTTCGTGTGGACGTTCCCCCTCACGATCTCCCCGCACGACCACAACCGGGTCTACGCGGGGTCGCAGTTCGTGCACCTGACGACCGACGGCGGCCGGAGCTGGCAGGTGATCAGCCCCGACCTCACGCTCAACGACAAGAGCCGGCAGCAGATCTCCGGCGGCCTGACCCCGGACAACATCGGGGTCGAGTACGGCGACGTGATCTTCGCCATCGCCGAGTCTCCCTTGAAGCCGGGGCTGATCTGGGCGGGGACGAACGACGGCCTGGTCCACGTGACGCGCGACGCGGGCAAGAGCTGGACGGCCGTCGGCGCCAACATCCCGGGCCTCCCACCCTGGGGCACCGTGTCGAACGTGGAGCCGTCGCGCTACGACACCGGCACCGCGTACATCACCGTGGACCTCCATCAGGTAAACGACCGCGACCCCTACGTCTACAAGACGACCGACTACGGGCGCACCTGGACGCCGATCGTGAACGGAATCCCGAAGAGCCCCCTCTCCTACGCGCACGTGGTCCGCGAGGACCCGGTGCGCCGCGGGTTGCTCTACCTCGGCACGGAGAACGCGCTGTACGTGTCGCTCGACGACGGCGCGAGCTGGCAGCCGCTCCAGACGAACCTCCCCCACGCGCCGATCTACTGGCTGGTCGTCCAGGAGCGCTTCAACGACCTCGTGGTGTCGACGTACGGCCGCGGCTTCTGGATCCTGGACGACATCACGCCGCTCCAGCAGCTCGCGCCCGACGCCCTCGCGGCGGGCGCGGCGCTGCTCAAGCCGCGGCCGGCGTACCGGTTCCGCGAAGTCACGGCGCCCATGGCGATGCCCGACGATCCGGCGGCCGGCCAGAATCCGCCGTACGGCGCGGCGATCAACTACTGGCTCAAGACGGCGCCGAAGGACAGCGTGACGATCACGATCGCGGACGCCGCGGGGCAGACGGTCCGGACGCTGCACGGACCCAAGAGCGTGGGGATCAACCGTGTCTGGTGGGACTTGAAGAACGAGCAAACCAGGGTGGCGCGCCTGCGGACCGCGCCGGCGTACGCCCCCGAGGTGCAGCCCAGTCCCGACACCGGGCGCGTGGCGCCCGGGATCGGCCGGCTGGCCGTGCTCATGCCTCCCGGCACCTACACGGTGAAGCTCAAGGTCGGAGACCAAGAGCTCACGCAGCCGCTCGAGCTCCGGAAGGATCCGACCTCCGGCGGCAGCCCGGAGGAGATCCAGACGCAGCTGAAGCTCCTGGTCGCTCTCCAGGGCGACTTGAATCGGGCCGCGGACATGATCAATCAGATCGAAGTCGTCCGCAGCCAGCTCCAGTCACTGCGCTCGCTCCTCGCCGACAAGAGCGCGGGTGACGTCCGGGTCCAGGCGGACTCGCTCGAAAAGAAGTTCATCGCGGGCGAGGAAACGCTGCACCAGCTCAAGGTCACCGGTCGGGGGCAAGACAACGTCCGCTGGCCGGCGCGGCTCGCGGCGCAAATCGTGTATCTCGCCCAGGGGGTGGCGAGCTCCGACTTCGCGCCCACGGCGCAGCAGAACGGGGTGCACGAGCTGTTCGAAGAGCAACTCAAGACGTCCCGGACCCGGCTCGATCAGCTGGTGAGCCAGGATCTGGCGCAATTCAACGAGATGCTGCGGCAGCGGAACATCGGCAACGTCGTGGCGGCGACGCAGTGAGCAACCCCAAGATACTCATCATCGATGACGACAAGGCCCTCGTAACCCTGCTGTCCCACGAGCTGCGTGAGGCCGGTTACCAGGTCGTGGCGGCCCTTGACCCCGTGCAGGGAATGATGTCCGCAAAGCGCGAGGCACCGGAGCTCGTTCTCCTCGACGTCGTGATGCCGGCCGGCGGCGGGATGCCGCTTCTGGAAAAGCTCCTTCTAGGCAAGGCCCCGGTGATTTTGATGACGGCTTCGAGCGATCCCAAGCTCGAAGGAGTGGCGAAGGCGACTGGAGCGGCGGGCTTCTTGAGGAAACCGGTTGACCCGAGCGCGCTCAGGGCGCTCGTGGAGGAGCTGCTCGGTCCTCCGTCCGGCTGAAGCGGGCGCGTCGGTGCACCAAGGCGACTGCCCATGGGGTCGCCCTTGACGAAGCGGCCTTCCGCAAGAGGAGGGTTTTCGTGACCCGATCGTCAGGGCGTCGGCGGCTTGACCCAACCGCCGCCCTGCTCCGTGCCTATTCGGCGAGCGCCCGCATCAATCAGTATCTCGTCCAGCGCCTCGATCCCGCGGTCTGGCGTGCCGAGCTGCCCGCCGAGTCGCGAGGCGGCCGGGTGCGCACCATCGCGGCCCTGGTCGCGCACCTCCACAACTGCGGCCTGCGCTACCTCGAGCGGACTGATCCCACCGCCCGTGTGCCGGCCGAGCTCGATCGGTTTCACGTCACCCCGGCTCAGGCCGCGCGCGCCCTCGGCGCGAAGCGGGTGGCCGTCGCGCGGGTCGTGGGGACGGCAATCGCCGAAGGGCGGCGCATCGTCGGCTTCGGACACGACGCCGCATCATACCTGGCGTACTACCTGGCTCACGACAGCCACCACCGCGGCCAGATCGTCATGCTCGCCCGGCTGCTCGGCCACGCGGTGAGCCGCGAAACGATGGTAGGAATGTGGCAATGGGGCGCGCGGGTCCGCGAATGAGCTGAGCGCAGCCATTCAGGTAAGGAGGCCAAAGTCGAGGTCCGCGGACTGGCGACGTCCTCGGCGGCCAGTTTATCGTCACGGGACGATGCCCTCCGCCGATCTGGTGATTGCCGGTAGGCGCGTTGCGACGCCGGACGGTGTTGTCCCGGGCACGATCGTGATCGCCGACGGTGTGATCACGGCCGTTCGTGAGCCCGGAACTGCCCCGGGCGCCGCTCGGCGGTTGGACGTGGGCGACGCCGCGGTGTTGCCCGGCCTGGTGGATACGCACGTGCACGTGAACGAGCCGGGACGCACGGAGTGGGAGGGTTTCGATACCGCGACCCGCGCGGCCGCGGCGGGCGGGGTGACCACCATCGTGGACATGCCGCTCAATAGCATCCCGGTCACCACGACCCCCGAAGCATTGCAGCAGAAAGCCCGGGCGGCGTCCGGACGGGCGCTGGTCGACTACGGCTTCTGGGGCGGCGTCGTGCCGGGGAACGACGAACAGCTCGCGCCGCTCGCCCGCGCGGGTGTGCGTGGCTTCAAGTGCTTCCTCGTGGCGTCGGGGATCGCGGAATTTTCCTCCGTCTCGGAGGTGGACCTGCGCCCGGCCATGACGCGACTGGCGGAGCTTGGGCTCCCGCTGCTCGTGCACGCCGAGCTGCCGGGCCCGATCGCCGCCGCCTCCGCCGCGGCCGACTCGCGGCGCTACGCTTCCTACCTCGCCTCCCGGCCGGTCGCGGCGGAGCTCGAGGCGATCGACCTGATCGTCCGACTCTGCCGCGAGACCGGGTGCCGAGTTCACATCGTGCATCTCTCCGCCGCAGACGCGCTCGACCGGGTACGAGACGCGCGGCGCGCGGGTCTGCCGCTCACGCTCGAGACCTGCCCGCACTACCTCACATTCGCCGCAGAGGAGATCCCCGACGGGGCCACCGCCTACAAGTGCGCCCCGCCGATCCGCGAGCGGGAGAACCGTGAGCGGTTGTGGCGCGCCCTCGGTGACGGCACCATCGACCTGGTGGCGAGCGACCACTCCCCGGCGCCGCCGGCTTTGAAATGCCTCGAGGCCGGCGACTTCTTTCGGGCGTGGGGTGGCATCGCGTCGCTCGAGCTTGCGCTCGCGGCCACGTGGACGGGCGCGCGCGCCCGCGGCCGCAACCTGCGCGACCTGGCCCGCTGGCTCGCCGAGGGACCGGCCCGGCTCGCGGGCCTGACGCGCAAGGGCCGTATCGCGCCGGGGTGCGACGCCGACCTCGTGGTGTTCGATCCCGATGCGCGGTTCAGCGTCGAGCCCGCGCGGCTGCGCCAGCGGCACCCCATCACGCCGTACGCGGGAATGACGCTCTACGGGGTCGTGCAACGGACGTTCGTGCGAGGGGCGTGCGTGTACGATCACGGAGAGTTTCCGGCGGGCGGGATCGGGAAATGGGTGCGATGACCGTGTGGACCTGATGCGCGAGGGTCTGATCGACCTCGCCGCCGCGCGCGTGGGCGGCCGGGCGCTCGTCGCGAGCGACGAGTTCTTCGCGCCCAAGGAAAATCTGCTCAAACCGGGGCGCGGCGCGTTCATCGAAGGCAAGTACACCAACCGCGGGCATTGGATGGACGGGTGGGAGACGCGGCGCCGGCGTGGGGCAGGCTACGACTGGTGCATCATCCGACTCGGCATTGCGGGTGTGATCCGCGCGATCACCGTGGACACGAACCATTTCCGTGGCAACCATCCGGCGGAGTGCTCGTTCGACGCAGCGGAGCTTTCGGGCGGCTCGACCGTGCGGCGGGAGCGCGACGTGCGGCACAAGTTCGCCGAGCTATTGCCCCGCTCGCCTCTCGTGGGCCACGCCGAGAACGAGCTCATGGTCCGGAGCGAGGGCCGGTTCACGCACGTGCGGCTCAACATCTATCCCGATGGCGGCGTGGCCCGACTGCGCGTCTGGGGAGAGGCGCGTCCCGACTGGCGGCGGATCGCGGCGCGAGGCCGTCTCATCGACCTCGTCGCCGTGCAGCACGGCGGCCTGCCGGTGGCGACGAGTGACCAGTTCTTCAGCGGGCCGCTGAACCTGATCATCCCGGGCCGGGCGCGCAGCATGGCCGATGGCTGGGAGACCCGGCGCCGCCGCGGGCCGGGGCACGATTGGGTCGTGCTGCGACTCGGGGCCCGTGGCGTCATCGAGCGCATCGAGCTGGACACGACGCATTTCAAGGGCAACTTCCCCGAGAGCGCCGGCCTCGAGGGATGCGACGCGCCGGACCTCACCGGCGCGGCCCCGCCGCCCAGTGCCGCAGACTGGCGCGAGCTCGTGCCGCGCGCCAAGCTCCGGGCGGACGCGCGGCAGCGCTTCCGCATCGCGAACGCAGCGCGTCTCTCCCCGGTGACGCACGTGCGACTGAACATCTACCCCGATGGCGGAGTGGCGCGGTTGCGGCTGTGGGGGCGGGTTGCAGATCCGACGTGACGCTACGCGTTGCGCGCGAGTGAACTCGCGACTCGGCCTCTGGCCGGTAAACCGGCCGGCGCCAATCGGCCCCCGCTTCAGCGGGGCGGGGCCGAGCCGCGGCTTCAGCCGCGCACACGGGGCGCCGTGACTCGGAAAGCGGCCGAGTATCTGGACGGCCTGTCGGAGGACGCCGCGCGGGCGGTGCTCGCCCGCTGCTGCAGCGCTCGACGCTGGGTGGAACAGGTGCTCGCCGCCCGCCCGTTCGCGAGCGACGCGGAGCTGCTCGAGTCCGCCGAGCGCTTCTGGTGGGCCTTGGGGCGCGAGGATTGGCTCGAAGCCTTTGCGGGGCACCCGCGCATCGGCGCTCGGACCACCGACGCTGCGGCGCGGCGCGAGCAGGCCGGTGTGGACGGAGCCACGGCCGCGACGCGCGCGGCGCTCGCCCTGGGGAACCGCATGTACGAGGAGCGGTTCGGGCACGTCTTCCTCATCTGCGCCACGGGCAAGAGCGCTGACGAGATGCTGGGCGCGCTGCGCGACCGCCTCGGGAATGACCCGATCACGGAGCTCCGGATCGCCGCGGGCGAGCAGGCGAAGATCACCCGGCTCCGGCTGGAGAAAGCGGCGGCCTCATGAGCGGAATCAGTACCCACGTCCTGGACACCGCACGGGGACGGCCCGCCGCCGGCGTCGCCGTATCGCTCGCGCGGAAGAGCGGGAACGGCTGGACCGAGCTGGCTGCGGCGTCCACCGACGCCGGCGGCCGCGTCGGCAACCTGCTCCCGCAGGTGAAGGATCCAGCTGGCACCTATCGCCTGCGCTTCGATGTGGGGGCGTACTTCGCGGCTCAGGGGGCGGGGGCGGACGCCGCGCCGTTCTACCCCTACGTCGAGATCGTCTTCCAGATCCGGGACGTGGAGCACTACCACGTGCCGCTCCTCGTGAGCCCGTTCGGCTACACCACCTACCGCGGCAGCTGAGCGCGCGTGGCTGCCCACCTTGGCGAGTGGGTCAACCTCGCACTCCGCTGGGTCCACGTGGTCACGGGCGTTGCGTGGATCGGGACATCGTTCTACTTCAACTGGCTGAACAGCCGCTTGGCGCCACCCGAGGTTCCCGAGCCGGGAGTGGCGGGCGAGGTCTGGTCGGTGCACGGCGGCGGGTTCTACCGCGTCGTGAAGTACACCGTCGCCCCCGGGAGCCTGCCTCGCACCCTGCACTGGTTCAAGTGGGAGGCCTATGCCACCTGGTTGAGCGGGATCGCGCTCCTCGTCCTCATCTATTACCTGGGAGCCGGCGTCTATCTCATCGACGCCCGGGTCGCGGGACTCGGGAGGGGCGCGGCCGTGGCCATCGGACTCGCTGCGCTGGTGGCCGCCTGGGTCGTGTACGATCTCCTGTGCCGCTCGCCGCTCGGGAAGGAGCCACTCGCCCTTGCCGGGGGGCTGTTCGTCCTGGGCGTCGCC
>QHVD01000318.1 GCA_003222235.1 Gemmatimonadota bacterium
CCATGGCGGCGGCGCGGCGTGAGGGTCGCCGCTACCTGGGAATCGATGCCTCGCCCGCGCCCGGGAAAGACGCGAGCATCGGAGCGGCGGTCGAAGCGCTCACCCATACGCCGTTCGGAGGCGCGTCGACACTCGAGGCATGCGCCAGCATCACCGACGTGCTGAAGGGACTGGCCCTGCGGACGTGTGGGTACTCCGGCCTGATGCTGCCGGTGCTCGAGGACCCGGTGCTCGCCAGGC
>QHVD01000320.1 GCA_003222235.1 Gemmatimonadota bacterium
TCCGCCCGCGCCCTTGGGACCTGGTTGGCGTGTCACTGGTGGCGGCGTGATGGCAAGGTACTGGCAGGACGCGTGCGTAGATGCTGTCGCGAAGCTGCCGGCTTGCTGCCGATGAGCCTTCGCCTCACGGGCGGCAACTTTCTCGTGAGTTGGCTGCCACCTGACGTGGCTGCGTCGCTAACCAAGCGCTGCGAAGCGCGCCCGTGTCTGAGTCTCTTCTCCCCGTCACCGGACGGGCGTCAGAGCACTGGTGGCGTAGGTGTGGGTAGATGCTGTCGCGAGGCTGGCGCTTGCCGACGACCACCCAGGTGCAACTGAAGAAAGATCCCGTGTTGAGCCTCAGCCTCTTCCCAATCAGCGACGCGACGACGCCTTGACTAGCCAGGCTGGCTCCGTCACGGATCGGGGCCCGGAGCCCTCGTCGAACCGTCGCTTGGAGCCATTGCGCCTGAGTGCTGGCTGATGTGTGCGTAGATGCTGTCGCGAAGCTGCCGCCCCTCCGGGCACGCCGTTTCTCGGAAACGATCCGCGTGGAGCTTCCCGCCTTCCTCCAATCCGCGATGCGACGACGGGTCGACTCACGACCGCTCACGACTGGCGCCGGCACGGATCGCGATCCCAAGCCGGAGGAATTTTGGTCGGTGCCACTGTCGCCGTGTCATGGCTCCCGTATGGCGAGGCACCAGCAGGAGGTGTGGGTCGATGTTGTCGCGAAGGTGGCGCCCATCCGAGCACCGCCGCTTCCTGGCGCTGATCCCCAGGGGTGACCGTCACGTGCCCTCGGATTGGCGACGCGACGACGCAGTGACCGGCGGCCCGCGCGCCACCGATCGCGACGCAATCCCGGGCGAAGTCTCGTCGGGGTCAGGGATGATGACGGCAGCGGCGCGACATAGGTCCGAAGCGCCCATATATTCATAGATTGGAATATATGAATTCGACCTCCCGCGGCGTGGACGAGCTCTTCGCCTCTCTCGGCGACCCCGTCCGCCTGCGGCTTGCCTGTTGTCTGCTCGCCGTTCCTCGCGGGGCTTGCGTGTGCGAGCTCGTCGATGCCCTCGACGTGTCCCAGCCCAATGTGAGCCGGCACTTGAAGGTCCTGAAGGGGGCGCGCTTGGTCGAGGAGCGGCGCGACGGTCGCTGGATGTATTACCACCTGCGCCCGCCCGACCAGCCGGTTCTCGAACGCATCCGCTCGTGCCTCGAGACGGTGTCCGGTTGCGCCGACCTGCAGGTGGACTTGCGTCGGCTGCGCGCGCGTCTCGACCTGCGGCGAGACGGGCGGTGCGTGCTCGGGACCAGGATGATGTCCAGCCGCTCGAACGCGGGGAGAGGAGGCGAGCGACCTGTGCGACTGCCAGCGCTCCACTGACGGCGGCGACGGCTGAAGTCCCTCCGCCCTCCCCTCCGCTCCCGTCCCTCCCCTCTCCTCCAAGTCGCGCGCGCGGCCGCGGCCGTGGCCGGAGCCGATCGCGTTGTGTGAACCGCTTCAGCGGGCGCTCAAGCCGCGCTTGAGGTGGGCCCATGCCGTTGCCAATCGTCGTGCGAGGTTCGGATGGAATTGCGCGGTAGGAGTAGTGGGTCACCGTCGCGGGCGTTTAGCACGTCCTTCAGGACACGCTCGAGCCGAGGGCGCCCTTCAGGGCGTCCAATCAATCCACGTCGGGACTCTTCAGGGAGTGTTTCAGCACGCTGTTAATGCCTGGTGCCCGCCACTGCGTCCCTGAGTCGCTCGAACGCGGGGAGAAGAGGCGAGCGACCTGCGACTGCCAGCGCTCCACTGACGGCGGCGACGGCTGAAGTCCCTCCCCTCTCCTCCCCCTCCCACTCCTGGAGGTGCACTTCGTTGTGGATCTCTGCTGAGGCCCGAACGCTCCGAACGACACCCGTCGCGCGCTCGGCCGCGGCCCCGACGGTGGGCGAGCCATCGCGCTCGCCGCGCTGTCGGAAAGTGCGGTCCAGTCGAAGCTGGCTATCGCGAGCTTCTAGGAGCACGTCGCACATCTTGTTCAAGCGATCACCGCTCGAGCCCACGCGATCGCGGCGTTGGAGGTCGACGCTCCGCGGCAGCACCAGTGTCGCGCCGTGCCGCCGGCGGTCACTCACGAGGATCCTGTTCGCTGAGTCGTGCCCTGGCCGGGAAGCGCCTGCGGACTCGCCGCCGCACCGCGCCTGTGACCGGCGTGATGAACTCCGCTTCAGCGGGTGCTGCCCAAGCCGCGCTCGAGGTGGGCCCCTGCCGTTCCCAATCGTCGTGCGAGGTTTGGATGGAACTGCGCCGGTAGGAGTAGTGGTCGCCGTCGCGGGCGTTTAGCACGTCCTTCAGGACGCGCTCGAGCCGAGGGCGCCCTTCAGGGCGTCCAATCAATCCACGTCGGGACTCTTCCGGGAGTTTTTCAGCACGCTGTTAATGTCTGGTGCCCGCCACTGCGTTCCCCCCCCCGACCGTGAGGCGCACGCCCCGTAGCTACCGGGGGTCGAGTAGCGACGCCCCGCCGCGACCCCGCACTCATTTAAGGAAGGATTTATTTAAGGAAGGGGACGCCCGCGGCGCGCCGTGGTCGCTCCTCAGCCCCCCCGGGCGTCACGTTATTTCGCGGGGCTTCGGTGCGCCGTAGCGCTCCGCCACGTCGTGGAGCTTCTCCCACTCGGAGCGGAACGCGAACGGGTCGAGACCGGTCGCGCGGTCGAGGGCGAGGATTCCGTCAAGGTGGTCGATCTCATGCTGCAGCAGCTCGGACATCGGGCCCTCGAGCTGCATCGTGTGTTGCTTGCCCTTCAGGTCGGTGTACGTGAGGGTCGCCTGGTAAGCGCGGGTCACGCGGACCAGCAGGCCGGGAAACGAGAAGCAGTCGTCCCACACGAGGAAGTCCTCGGGGCCGACGTCGGTGATCTCCGGGTTGATCATGGTCCAGCGCTGCTTGTCCAACTCGACGAACACGATCCGTACCGGAGCGCCGATCTGCGGCGCCGCGACGGCCCGGCCCATCGCGTACTTCTTTCTCGCGGTGCGGAGCGTGTCCCGCAGGTCGTCCGCGATGAGGCGTGTAGCGGCGGACTTGGGGCTCTGGACCCGCTCGCAGCGGGCCCGGAGGATCGGGTCGCCCAGTTGGCGAAGACGACGCGGCGCCATGGGTCGCCAATTTGGGGGTTTGGCGACGGTGTGCAACTGGCCGCGACCGAGGCGTTGGTTCCACAGGTTAACGACGGGGCGGCGCTGGGGCTTCAACTGGCGTGCGGAGGCTCGGTTACGGGCGCCGTAGGCCCCAACGTTAACCGCCCATTCGGCGCTCTGGACAGGGGCCGGTTCGTGACTCTTTGTTTCTCTTATGGCCATCGCTGGCGTCGTGCTCGCGGGCGGCCGCTCGACGCGGATGGGCACTCCCAAGGCGCTGCTCGACTTCCGGGGCGAGCCCTTCGTGTTGCGCATTCTCGAAGCCTTGGAAGCGCTCGAGCTGAAGGTCCGGCTGGTAGTCCTCGGGCCGGACGCACCTCGGATCCGGCCTTTTCTCGCCCCCCGGGAGTGCGTGATCCTTGAAAACCCCGACGTCGAGGGAGGTCCGATCGTCTCGCTCCGCGTCGCCCTCACGGCCCTCCGCCCCCTACGCCCAGCCGCCCTGCTGGCTTGGCCGGTCGACCTCCCGCACGTCCGGGTCTCCAGCGTCGAGCGGCTACTTCAGGCTCACCGGCGGTTCCGCGCTCCAGCCACCCTCCCCGCGTTCGGGGAGCGCAGAGGTCATCCGGTGCTCTGGGACTCGTCCCTTTTCTCCGAATTGGAGACCAGCGAAGAGGCGACCCGGCACGGAGGTCAAGCCGTGCTCCGGCGGCACGAGGATCAGCTCCTGGTCGTTCCGGTCGATGACCCCGCCGTCATCGACGACCTGAACACCCCGGAGGATTACGAGCGACTCGTGCGCAACCTGAACCGGGACATTTATTGAGTCCCGCGGGTCCGGCAGGGGACGTAGCGTTTGGCGCTGATGGCGAGCTACAAGTACAGAGCAA
This sequence comes from Gemmatimonadota bacterium, assembly GCA_003222235.1. Classification (GTDB taxonomy): domain Bacteria; phylum Gemmatimonadota; class Gemmatimonadetes; order Gemmatimonadales; family GWC2-71-9; genus AG12. The sequence goes on from QHVD01000320.1 coordinate 4,006, forward strand.
TAAACGATTTACGAAATATCAACCATGTGGTTGACACTGTGCCGTCTCCGGACCGGCTGCCCATGGACAAGCAGTTCGCTAAGGAGGACCCAAGCGAGAGTTCAGCAACGAGTTACGAATTCAAACCAAGATGCTTTGACTTATTGACAATCCCGAGTCTTTCGCTTAGGATTTGGCTCGCTATGGGAGCCGACTCGCCACAACTCGCAGCACTCAAAGGACTTCGGGGTGAGGTCCTCCTCGAGCTCAAGCGCGCCCAGCCGTGCACGACCAAGCAGCTTGCCGAGAAGCTGGACGTGTCCCCTAACGCGATCCGCCACCACCTCAAGGAGTTGGAGGGCAAGGCGCTGGTCGTATACGGTCGCGAGCAGCGCGGCGTAGGGGCACCGACCTATGCGTACCGCTTGAGCGCGAGGGGCGAGGCGCTGTTTCCGCGCGCGTACGAGGAGGCGCTCACGGACGTACTTGGGCGCGTCGCCGAGAAATCCGGCCGTGAGGCGGCGGTCGAGTTGTTCGAGGATCGTTACCGGGAGCTGACGCGCAGCCTCCTCGCGGAGCTGAGCGGCGCGACGGTCGCCGAGCGCTTGGACCATGTGGCTCGGCTGATGAGCGAGCAGGGCTACATGGCGGACTGGCAGGAGTCCTCCGGGACCTTCCGGCTGTCCGAGCACAATTGCGCCATCCGTGCGGTGGCCGAGCGGTTCCCCGAGGTATGCGCGGCAGAAGAGCGGTTCCTTCGTGAGGTGCTTGGCGCCCAGGTGGAGCGGCGCAGCCATATCGCGAGCGGCTGCAACGCCTGCGAGTACGCGATCACAGTCGCCCCCCAGTCACGTCCGGAGTCCACATGAGCAGCGGGATCGAAGCCCAGGTTCTGCAACCATATAAGTACGGGTTCGTCACCGACATCGAGTCCGAGGTCGTGCCGCCCGGCTTGAGCGAAGACGTGGTCCGGCTCCTGTCGCACAAGAAGGGCGAGCCGGAGTGGATGTGCGAGTGGCGGCTGCGGGCCTACCGCAACTGGCTCAAGATGTCCGAGCCCCACTGGGCCAACGTCCGGTACGGGCCGATCGACTACCAGGGGATCAGCTATTACGCGGCACCGAAGCAGCGCCCCCAAGTCGAGAGCCTCGAGCAGGTCGACCCCAAGCTCCTCGAGACATTCGAGAAGCTCGGGATCCCGCTCGGGGAGCAGAAGCGGCTTGCGGGCGTCGCCGTGGACGCGGTGTTCGATTCCGTGTCGGTGGCGACCACGTTTCGGGAGGAGCTCGGCAAGCTGGGGATCGTGTTCTGCTCGATCTCCGAGGCGATCCGCGAGCACCCGCAGCTCGTCCAGAAGTACCTGGGCTCGGTCGTGCCCTACAACGACAACTTCTTCGCCGCGCTGAACTCGGCCGTGTTCACGGACGGGTCGTTCGCGTACGTCCCGAAGGGCGTGCGCTGCCCGCTCGAGCTGTCGACGTACTTCCGAATTAATGCTTCTTCCACGGGGCAGTTCGAGCGCACCTCGTCATCGCGGACGAAGGGAGTTACGTCAGCTACCTTGAGGGTTGCTCGGCGCCGGTGCGCGATGAGAACCAGTTGCACGCAGCGGTCGTGGAGCTCGTCGCGCTCGACAACGCGACCATCAAATACTCGACGATCCAGAACTGGTACCCGGGCGACGAGGAAGGCCGCGGCGGCATCTACAACTTCGTCACCAAGCGCGGGAAATGCCTCGGCAAGGACTCGAAGATCTCGTGGACGCAGGTGGAGACCGGCTCGGCGATCACCTGGAAGTATCCCGGCTGCATCCTGCAAGGGGACAACTCGATCGGCGAGTTCTACTCGGTGGCCGTGACGAACCAGCGCCAGCAGGCGGACACGGGCACCAAGATGATCCATATCGGGAAGAACACCCGCTCGACGATCGTCTCGAAGGGCATCTCGGCGGGCCGCGGGCAGAATACCTACCGGGGCCTCGTGAAGATCCTGAAGGGCGCCGAGCACGCCCGGAACTACTCGCAGTGCGACTCGATGCTGATCGGCGACCAGTGCGGCGCTCACACCTTCCCCTACATCGACGTGCGCAACAGCACGGCGATCATGGAGCACGAGGCGTCCACGTCGAAGATCGGCGAGGACCAGATCTTCTACTGCAAGCAGCGCGGCCTGTCGGCCGAGGACGCCGTCGGCATGATCGTGAACGGCTTCTGCAGGGAAGTCTTCAAGGAGCTGCCCATGGAGTTCGCCGTGGAGGCGCAGCGCCTGCTCGGCATCAGTCTGGAAGGCAGTGTTGGATAAACTCTAACCCCGGGCGCGAGCCCGGGGCCGGGCGCAAGCCCGTGGGGGAGCGGGGACGCAAGCACGCCATGCTCGAGATAAAGAACCTCCACGCGTCAGTCGAAGGCCGCGAGATCCTGCGCGGCGTCGATCTGACGGTGCGCGCCGGTGAAGTGCACGCCATCATGGGCCCGAACGGCTCGGGGAAGAGTACGCTCGCCCAGGTGCTCGGCGGGCACCCCGCCTACACGGTGGCCGAGGGATCCGTCCTGTTCGAGGGTAAGGACCTGCTCGCGATGAAGCCGGAGGACCGCGCGCGCGAAGGCGTGTTCGTCGCGTTCCAGTACCCCGTCGCGATCCGGGGCATCACCAACGCCTATTTCCTCCGCTCGGCGGTGAACGCGATCCGCAAGCATCGCGGCGAGGAGGAGCTCGGGCCCGTAGAGTTCATGGATCGGCTCGAGGACAAGCTCCGGGTGATCGGCTGGGACTCGAGCTATCTGAGCCGGCCGGTGAACGAGGGCTTTTCGGGCGGCGAGAAGAAGCGCAACGAGATCCTCCAGATGGCCGTGCTCGAGCCGAAGCTCGCGATCCTGGACGAGACCGACTCCGGCTTGGACATCGACGCCCTGAAGACGGTCGCGCACACGGTAGACAAGCTCCGCCGGCCGGACAACGCGACGGTGCTCGTGACGCACTACTACCGCATTCTGACCCACATCGCCCCGGACTTCGTGCACGTTCTGTCGGACGGCCGGATCGTGAAGTCGGGCGGCAAGGATCTCGCGCTCGAGCTCGAAGAAAAGGGCTACGACTGGATCCGCGAAGGGGCGGCGGTGGCATGACGCCGCTCGGGAAGGCGCCCGATGTGTCAGACGTGCCAGACGTGATAAATCGGTACGTCGCCGACTTCCGGGCGTTCGCGGCGAACGGCGCTGGGGGCGCTCCGTCGTGGCTCAAGGAGATCCGTGAGGGCGCGATCGCGCGCTTCGCTCAGCTCGGGTTCCCGACCACGAAGCAGGAGGCATGGCGTTTCACGAGCGTCGCGCCCATTGCGGAGACCCGGTTCGTGCGCGCGCCGGGGAGCGAGGTCCCCGTCTCCGAGAGCCAGGTCGCGCCGCTCCTGCTCCGTGGGGCGGCGGGGCCCCGGGCCGTCTTCGTGGACGGACGTCATGCCCCGGCGCTGTCGTCGCGCGTCGGGCTGCCCCAGGCCGTCGAGGCGGGGAGCCTGGCCGCGGCGCTCCAGGCCGGCGGCGGCAGCGAGCTCGCCCGGGCTCACCTCGCCCGCCACGCGACCTGGCGGGAGAGCCCCTTCGCGGCCCTCAACACGGCGTTCCTGCTGGACGGGGCGTTCGTGCACATCCCGGCTGGAATCGCGCTCGAGCAGCCGCTGGAATTGCTGTTCATCAGCACGGGTCAGAGTTTGGGACCGACCGTCACACATCCGCGCAGCCTGGTCGTCGTCGATCGAGGCGCCGAGGCCGCCGTGATCGAGCACTATGTCTCGCTCGCGCGCGGCGTGTACTGGACCAACGCGGTGGCGGAGGTCGTCGTCGACGACGAGGCGCGCGTGGAGTACTATCGCGTCCAAGGCGAGAGCCGGGACGCCTATCACGTCGCCACCACGCACTCCCGGCAGGGACGGGACAGCTACCTCGGCCTGCACGTGGTGACGCTCGGCGCGGCCCTCGCCCGCCACGACGTCCATACCGTGCTCGACGGGACGGGGGCGGAGCTGATCCTGAATGGCCTTTACCTGCTCGGCGGGACGCAGCACGCGGATCATCACACACTCATCGAGCACGCGCGGCCGCACTGCGCGAGCCATGAGTTCTTCAACGGCGTGTTGGACGAGCGGGCGCACGGCGTGTTCACCGGGCGCATCATCGTGCGGCCCGGCGCCCAGCGGACCGACTCCAAGCAGACCAACAACAATCTGTTGCTCTCGACCGAGGCCCGGGCAGACAGCCAGCCGCAGCTCGAGATCTACGCCGACGACGTCAAGTGCACCCACGGCTCGACGGTCGGCCCGCTCGACCAGACGGCGCTGTACTACCTGCGGAGCCGCGGCCTCTCTGCCGAGACGGCACAGAGTCTCCTGACCTACGGGTTCGCCGCCGAGATCCTCGGCCGGATGCGGCGCGCGGAGGTGCGCGAGCGGCTCGACCAGGTGGTACGCGACCGGCTCGAGTCGGGCGCCGCGGCGAGGGCCGCGTAATGCTCGACGCCGCCCGGCTGCGCGCCGACTTCCCGCTGCTCCAGCGGCTCGAGAACGGCCGCCGGTTGGTGTATCTCGACAACGCGGCCACCACGCAGAAACCCGAGGCGGTTCTCAGCGCCATCCTCGACTACTACCACAGCACCAACGCCAACGTCCACCGCGGGGCGTACGGCCTCGCGATCCGGGCGACGGAAGCGTACGAGGCGGCCCGCGAGCGGGTCGCCGGCTACCTGAACGCGTGGGCGACCGAGGGCGTCGTGTTCACGCGGGGCACGACCGAGGCGATCAACCTGGTGGCGGGCGCGTATGGCCGGGCGACCGTCCGCGCAGGCGACACGGTGGTCGTGACCGCCATGGACCACCACTCTAACCTCGTGCCGTGGCAGATCTTGTGCCAGGAGAAGGGCGCCACGCTGCGGATGGTCGAGATCACCGAAGACGGCCGGATCGATCTATCGGACTTCGGGCTCGCTCTCGAGCGGAATCCCAAGATCGTCGCCTTCCCCTACGTCTCCAACGCGCTCGGCACGGTGAACCCGGCGGCGCAGCTCGCCAGGCTCTCCCACGCGGTGGGCGCCGTGGTCGTGGTGGACGGCGCGCAATCGACCCCGCACTTGAAGGTGGACGTGCAGGAGCTCGACTGCGACTTCTACGCTCTGTCGGGCCACAAGATGCTCGGACCCATGGGTTCGGGGGCGCTGATCGCGAAGCCGCAGCTGCTCGAGACGATGCCGCCCTACCATGGCGGGGGGGAGATGATCTCGAAGGTGTGGGATGATCACTCCACCTACAACAAGATCCCCCACAAGTTCGAGGCAGGCACGCCGAACGTCGAGGGCGCGGTCGGGCTTGCGGCGGCGATCGACTATCTCGCGAGGCTCGGCCCCGACCGCATCGCCGAGCATGAGCAGGCGCTCGCCCGGGCGGCGATCGAGCGGCTGGCGCAGATCGAGGGCGTGACGGTGTACGGGCCGCGGGGGCCGCGGGATCACCGGGCTGGCGTCGTGTCGTTCACGTACGGGGACATCCACCCGCACGACATCGCGACCATCCTCGACCAGGACGGGATCTGCATCCGGGCCGGCCACCACTGTACCCAGCCGCTCATGCGCCGCCTCAATGTCGCCGCCACGGCCCGCGCGTCGTTCTATCTCTACAACGACCTCGAGGACGTCGACGCTTTGGCCGGGTCTCTCGTGAAGGCCGGTGCGCTCTTTGGATACGTCCCCGCCTGAGCCCAGGCTCAGCTCCCTCTACCAGGAGGTGATCCTCGATCACTACCGGCGCCCCCGCAACAAGGGGGCGTTGGAGAACGCCACGCACGCGGTCTCGCTCAACAACCCGCTGTGCGGTGACGAGATCGATCTCCACCTCCGGGTCGAAGGGGACGTGATCAAGGACGTGCGCTTCGTCGGTCGGGGTTGCTCCATCAGTCAGGCGTCGGCGTCCATGATGACGCAACTGCTCAAGAACAGCACCGTGCCCCAGGCGCTCCTCATCGCCGAGCGGATGAGCGCGATGATGCAGGGCGACGACGCGGCCGCGACCGACAAGACGCTCGGCGACCTGCGCGCCCTCGCCGGCGTCTCGAAGTTCCCCGTGCGCATCAAGTGCGCCCTGCTCCCCTGGAACGCGCTGACCGACGCCGTCAAAGGTTAGGGGCACGGCGATGCCGTGCCCGCAGTGCCGGCGGGATCCCCTTCCCCGTCGCCCTCCTCCGGTCGAAATTAGCCTCGACTCATGGCCCCCCCCGTCATCGTGCTCGACCGCGTGGCCAAGCGCTTCGCGGGTCACACGGCGGTCGACGCCTTGTCGCTCGAGGTCTCCGCGGGCCTGATATACGGACTGCTCGGGCCGAACGGCGCTGGCAAGACGACCACCATCCGGATGATCATGGGCATCATGGAACCGGACGAAGGCGCGGTGCGGCTGTTCGGCGACGAGACGGATATCGGAGCCGGCGCCCGGAACCATTCCGCGCGGATCGGCTACCTGCCCGAAGAGCGTGGCCTGTATCGCAAGATGCGGGTGCTCGACGTGCTCGTGTTCCTCGCAGAGATGAAGGGCGTCGAGCGACGCGCGGCGCGTGTCAAGGCCACCGAATGGCTCGAGCGGTTGGGGCTGTCCGATTGGCGGCTGCGACGGATCGACGAGCTCTCGAAAGGGATGCAACAGAAAGTGCAGTTCATCTCGACCATCTTGCACCAGCCCGAACTCGTGGTCCTGGACGAACCGTTCGCGGGGCTCGATCCGGTCAACACCCAGGTGTTGAAGGACACGGTGCTCGAGTTGCGGCGACGGGGTGTGACCATCCTGTTTTCCACCCACATCATGGAGCAGGCCGAAAGGCTCTGCGACGAACTGTGCATCATCGCCCGCGGCAGGAGGCTGGACGAGGGGGCCGTAAGCGACATCAAGCGGACACATAGCGGACACCATCTCACCAGCGGGTTCGACGGCAGTCCAGGACGAGCAACGCAAATATTTGCTGACAAAGCACTTGTGAAGAAGGTTGACGACTACGGTCAATATGCCGAATTGGAGCTCGCCGCCGGGGCCGACGCGCAGCAAATCCTCCGGGAACTCATCGGGTCGGGGGCGCGCCTGTCGCGCTTCGAGCTGATGGAGCCCTCGCTGAACAAGATCTTCATCGATCTCGTCGGCCCCGAGGCGGCCCGGGCGGAGGCGCGCCCCGGTGCGTAGGGTTTGGGCGGTCATCCGGCGGGAGTTCGTCGAGCGGCTGCGGAGCAGGTGGTTCTGGATCTCCGCGGTCCTGGGTCCGCTCTTCTTCGGGGCGATGATTTTCCTCCCGCTGCTGTTCACCGGCCCCGGCGGCATCAAGCGGATTGTGGTGATCGACGGCACCACGACCCGGTTCGGCGCGCGTGTGGCCGACTCGCTGGACCGGGGGAGCACGTTCGCCGTCGTCGCTCGGGTGTCTCCGCGCGCCGGGCTCATGGATTCGTTGGCGCAGCAGGTAGGCCTGCACCGGCTCGAGGGGTTCCTGTTTGTCAAAGACGCGACGGTCGAGACCGGAGCCGCTGAGTACCGTGCTGCCAACGTGTCGGCGTTCCGGGACGTCGCCGAGCTTCAGGGCGTCCTCGGGCGCCTGGCCGTGAACGAGCGGCTGGAGCGCGCCGGGGTCGATCCGGCGACGGTGAGCCGGGCGCAGCTCCGAATCAGGCTCGAGACCAAGAAGATCGCGGGCGCGAAGACCACGGGAGAGAGCTCGGCGGAGTCGTTCTCCCTCGCCTACGTCATGGCGATCGTGTCGTTCGTGGCGATCGCGGTGTACGGGGTGAACGTGATGAGCTCGGTGTTGGAGGAGAAAACGACACGCATCGTCGAGGTGCTCGTCTCGTCGCTTCCGGCCTTTCAGTTGATGCTCGGCAAGGTGTTGGGCGTCGGCGCCGTATCGATCTTCCAATTCATGGTTTGGGGTCTGGGAGGCCGCCTGCTGCTGTCGCAACGCGCGGCCATCGCCGGGCGCCTGGCACCGCTCGACCGCGAGCCGGCCGTGTTTCAGATGCCCCACGTCTCGGCCGCCACCATCGCCATCTTTCTCTCCTATTTTCTGGGCGGGTTCTTCCTGTATTCGGCCATGTTCGCGGCCGTCGGGGCCATGTCGTCCAACGAGCAGGAAGCGCGCCAGGCGCAGCAGCCCGTGATGTTCCTGCTGATGCTCGCCTACCTGTCGGTGTTCGCACTCGCTGGTGACCCGGCGTCGACGTACTCGATCGCGCTATCGCTGATCCCGTTCACCGCGCCAATCGCCATGCCGGTCCGCTGGGCTGCAGGGAGCGTGGCAAGGAGTGAGGTGACGGCCTCCCTGGCGCTGCTCGTCGGTGGCATTGCGGTGGTCACCTGGGTTGCGGCGAGGATATACCGAGTCGGGATATTGATGACGGGGAAGAGACCGAGCCTCAAGGAACTCGGCCGCTGGATCAGGGCCTAGCCGCTAAGGGGCTGCAGGCGGCTAGGCAGACGGCAAGACGGCGAGACGTCTAGCGGAGGTCAGGTGTCAGGAAGCGGCGTAGGAAGGGCACTGCGTGCGCGATTTGGATGTGGCCTTCTCTACCCCTTGTTCCCTAGCTTGATGCATGGCCCCCTATCACTCCCTCAAGGCGTGGCAGCATGCACGCCGGCTTGCGATCGAATGCGCGCGGTCTGCGAAGCGGTTTCCTGAGTACGAGCAAGATGCGCTGGCCGACCAGCTCCGACGCGCGTGTTACACGGTCGTGCTCAATATTGCGGAAGGAAGCGCGAAGCGAGGCTCTCGCGAGTACAGGAAGTACCTTGACACCGCAAACGGATCACTCGCAGAGGTCGAGACGGCGCTGGGCATCGCTCGCGAGCTGGAATACATACCGCCTGCCGAGTTCGGAAGACTGGAGGCATTGGCTACCGAGACCGGCAAGACGCTTTTCGGCCTGCTTCGAAAGATCACTGATCACGCACGACGTCAACCTGGTACCTAGCCCCTGAACTCCGCTAGCCGTCTCGACGTCTAGCCGTCTGCCTAAGGGTCTGATTCCCTCGTATTATTCCCGCATGTCCTGCGACTATGACGTGATCGTGGTCGGCGCCGGTCACGCCGGGACCGAGGCAGCCGTCATGAGCGCCCGCACGGGCGCTCGGACCCTGCTTCTCACCTCCAACCTGGATACGATCGGNNATGAGCTGTAATCCCGCCATCGGCGGGATCGCCAAGGGCACCGTGGTCCGCGAGGTTGACGCGCTCGGCGGGATCATGGGCCGGGCCACGGACCGGGCGACGATCCAGTTCCGGATGCTCAACCGCTCCAAAGGCCCGGCGGTGTGGGCGCCGCGGGCTCAGTGTGATCGCACGCTCTACAAGCGCGCGGTACGGCTGCTGCTCGAGCGGTTCACGCAGCTCGACCTGACGCAGGGGACGGTCACGCGGCTGCGGGTGGAAGGTACTCGGGTCCACGGCATCGAGATGGCGGACGGACGGCGCTATGCGGCGCGGGCCGTCGTCATCACGGCGGGAACGTTTCTCCGGGGCCGAATTCACATGGGTACGGCGACCGTGATTCCGGCAGGCCGCTCGGGGGATCAACCCGCTGTTGAGGTAGCGCAAGACATTGAATCACTTGGACTTACAGTATCGCGCTTCAAGACCGGCACGCCGCCCCGCATCGACGGCCGCACGGTGGACTGGTCCAAAGTGGAGCGCCAGGACGGCGACGGCACGGACTACCGCTTCTCGTTCTACGAGCGCGTGGAACTGCCACGCCAGGTCCCGTGCTGGATCACGTGGGCCGGCGAGGAGCTGAAGGACATCATCCGCCGGCACCTCCAGGAGTCGGCACTGTACGGCGGCGCCATCAGCAGTCTGGGGCCGCGCTACTGCCCGTCGGTCGAAGACAAGATCGTCAAGTTCCCCGACGCAAAGCGCCACCAGGTGTTCTTGGAGCCCGAAGGGCTCGACACTCACGAGCTGTACGTGAACGGGCTCTCCACTTCCCTGCCCATCCCCGTGCAGCTCGAGTTTCTCCAGGCGGTTCCCGGACTCGAGCGAACGAGGATGACGCGTCCGGGGTACGCGATCGAGTACGACTACTACCCGCCCACGCAGCTCACGCCGTGGCTCGAGACGAAAGCGATCGAGCACTTGTTCTTCGCGGGCCAGGTCAACGGGACGACCGGCTACGAGGAAGCAGCCGGCCAGGGTATCGTGGCGGGAATCAATTGCGTGCGGCGCATCCGCGATCAGGAGCCCGTGGTGTTCGGTCGAGACGACGCGTACATCGGCGTTCTGGTGGACGACCTCGTCACGCGCGGAGTGGACGAGCCGTACCGGCTGTTCACGTCGCGCTCCGAGTTCCGGTTGCTGCTTCGCCAGGACAACGCGCTGCGTCGGCTCGTCGCGTTGGCCGAGCGTCTCGGACTGCTTACGGCGGTCGAGCTGCGCCTGGCGGAGGGGCGCCTGAAGGAGGAGGAGCGTCTGCTCGAAGCCGCGCGCTCCACGACGATCACTCCCGGCGAAGCGACGCCGCTCCTCGCCCGCAACGGGACGGAGCTTGCGGAGCCCGAGCGCGTGGCGAGGGTCGTACGTCGGCCGGGCGCGTCGCTGCGGGCGCTGCTCGAGGCTGCGGGCGTGCCGGTCTCGTGCGACGATCAGGCCGTCGCGAGTGCCGAGATCGAGCTCAAGTACGACGGCTATCTGACGCGCGAACGCGAGGCGGCGGCGCGGCTCGCCGAGCTGGCGTCGTTCGCTCTCCCGGCGGGCCTGCCCTACCTTGACTTCAAGAGTCTTGCGACTGAGGCCCGCCAGAAGCTCGACCGGATTCGGCCGACCTCACTCGCCCAGGCGGCCCGGATTCCCGGCGTCACGCCAAGCGATCTCCACAACCTGGTGGTGGAAACGGCGCGTTGGCGCCGGCGCGTTGCCTAACACGGTGCTGAAAAACCGCGTTGAAGAGTCCCCGACGTGGGTTGATCGGACGCCCTGAAGGGCGCCCACGGCCCGAGCGCGTCCTGAAGGAGACTAGTGCGCCGCCCGTCCTTCAGGGCGGACCCCGCAGCCGAGGCCGGCTTCAGCCCGTGCGATCACCCATCGCAACCCCTCAGGGCGCTTTTTCCCCCTCCTGCTAACTGCCAGGGGCGCAAGGAAATTGCCGGAGAGTACAGACCGTTTCACGTGAAACTCCGCCGAGTCTCGTTTCACGTGAAACGACGCTCTTTACGGGGACAGGCCAGGCGCATATATTGAGGCACTTTAGGAGCGATAATAGATAACTCATTATGTCACAATACATTATGAGCTAAGGCCGGCATGTCCCGCGTCATCGCCGTCGCCAACCAGAAGGGCGGCGTCGGCAAGACCACCACCGCCGTGAACCTCGCGGCCTCTCTGGCGACGGCAGAGCGCAAGACGCTGCTTGTGGACGCCGATCCCCAGGCGAATTCCACGAGCGGCGTCGGCATCGAGCGCGATCGCATCCGCTATTCGTTGTACGACGCGTTGCTCGACGGCCGCTCGCTCGCCGACGCGCTTTTTACGCATGTCCACTTCCCGTACCTCGACGTCGTCGTCGCGACGCAGGACCTCGTGGGTGCGGAAGTGGAGCTGGTGAACAGGCAGGCTCGCGAGACGATGATGCAGCGGGCGATCCGCGAGGTCCGTGCCCAGTACCAGTACGTCATCATCGACTGCCCGCCGTCCCTCGGCCTGCTCACGCTGAACATGCTCACTGCGGCCGACAGCGTGCTCATTCCGATCCAGTGCGAGTACTACGCGCTCGAAGGGCTCTCACAGCTGCTCAACACCGTGAAGCTGGTGCAGCGGAACTTCAATCCGGCGCTCGCGATCGACGGCGTGTTGCTGACGATGTACGACGCGCGGCTGAATCTCTGCAGGCAGGTGGCCGAAGAGGCCAAGGAGTACTTCGGCGCGCAGATGTTCGCCATCCCCATCCCGCGCAACGTGCGGCTGGCTGAGGCCCCGAGCTTCGGCAAGCCGATTCTGCTCTACGACGTGCAGTCGGTGGGGGCCAAGAGTTATCTCGCGGTGGCGCAGGAGCTGATCGGTCGCGTCGAGCGCGCTGCGACTCCTCCCTTCCCCGCCCCACCCGCTGCGGAACCTGTGCCGGAGGTGCCCGCATGACGGAAACCGCCGCAGGTCGCCGTCGTCTTGGTCGGGGGCTCGAGGCCCTGCTCGGACCGACTCGCGAGGAGGCCGAGCGCGAGGGGAGCCTCGTCGAGTTGGCGGTCGCCGATATTCGCCCGAACCCCTACCAGCCGCGCCGCGACGCCGATCCCGTGGCGCTCGAAGAGTTAAAGGCGTCGATCCGCAGGGCCGGGCTACTGCAGCCGGTGGTGGTGCGGGCCGCGCGCGCCGAGGGGGGTTACGAGCTGATCGCCGGCGAGCGGCGGCTGCGCGCCTGCCAGGCGCTCGGCTGGGAGCGGATCCCCGCGGTCCGGCGCGAGGTCGATGATCGCACGGTGCTGACCCTCGCGCTGATCGAGAACCTGCAGCGCGACGACCTCTCACCCGTGGACGAGGCGCGGGGGTACGACCGGCTGATCGCCGAATTCAACCTGACGCAACAGGACGTCGCGGAAGCCGTGGGGCGTGACCGCTCCACCGTCGCCAACGCGCTCCGCCTCCTCAGGCTGCCGGCGGCCGTGCTCGGGCTGCTCCACGAGGGGCGGCTGTCGGTGGGCCACGCTCGGGCCTTGCTCGGACTCGAGGATCCGGGTGCCGCCACAGCGCTGGCGAAGGAGGCCGTGGATCACGGACTGTCGGTGCGCGACGTCGAGGACCGGGTACGGGGCGGTCGCGCGCCGGTGCGCCGGCCGCGACTGAAGAAAGGGTTGGGGCAGGCGCCCGAGGTGCGCCGCATCGAAGATGCGCTGCGTCGCCGGCTCGGCACCGACGTGCGAGTCACGCTCCGCTCGAAAGGGAAAGGTCACATCCACGTCGGATTCTACTCGAACGACGATCTCGCGCGCCTGCTCGAGTTGATGCTCGGATCGCCCTTTGACGGATGAAGGACCGCCGCGTCACGATCGTCGTTCATACCGACGGGGAGCTCGAGTCTCACGAATATCGGCTCCCGCTGTGGGCGTTCCACGTCGGGAAGTGGAGCGCCCTCACTGTTGGGCTCGCGATCGTGCTTTTTTTCGCGTTTGCGGGGCCGATCGGGCGGGCGGCGGCGCGCGCGCCCGTGCTGGAGCGAGAGGTGGCGCGGCTGCGAGAGGAGAACGGCCGCGTGCAGCAGCTCGCCGGCGCCTTGAACCGTGCCGAGGCGAGCTACCAGGAGCTCCGCGCGCTCCTCGGCGTGAAGGCGCCCCCAGAGCAGGCCGTCGCCGCCAACGCCGATCTGATGCGGGCCGTGTCCGTGCGGGCGTCGGCGCCCGATGCGCCGGCTCGCCGCGAGACCGGCCCGTCCGCTCCGGCCGAGTGGCCGCTCGACATTCCCGGGTTCGTGACCCGGGGTCAGGTGCGCCCTGGCGACCCCGCAGAATCGCACCCGGGAATCGACATTGCAGTGCCCGCAGGCACGCCTGTCCGCGCCGCCGGCGGCGGGGTCGTCCAGGCCGCCGGCACCGATCCCGCCTACGGGTTGTTCGTCCTCGTGCGCCACCCTGAGGGGTATGAGACGATCTATGGGCACGCCTCGCGTCTCCTCGTGCACGAAGGCGACTCGGTGCGAACGGGGCAGGTGATCGCCCTGTCGGGCAGCTCGGGGCGATCCACCGCCCCTCACCTCCATTTCGAGATCCGCCGCGAGGGCCGGTCGCTCGATCCGCTCACGGTCGTCAAACGGGAGAACTAGCATGGCGATTTTCACCGAGAAGGGGCAGGGCGCGCCGGAATCCGAGACCGGCCTCTCGATCATCGGGGCAGGGATGCGCGTCGTGGGCGACATCACGGCCGAGGGCGTGGTGAAGATCGAGGGGACCGTCGTCGGCACGGTGCGCGCCGGGCGCCAGGTGCTGGTCGGGAAGGGTGGGGAAGTGGAGGGCGACGTGATCAGTCGCGAGGCGATCATCGGCGGCGAAGTCCGGGGTAGCATCCGCGCCGACGAGCGCGTCGAGATCCAAGCGACGAGTGTCATTCACGGCGATGTCGCGGCCAAGCGGCTCCTGGTCCAGGAGGGCGGTGAGATCAATGGCGTGGTCCGGATGGGCGAGGGCGCCCTCGAAGCAGTGCCAGCCGAGAAGGCCGAGCCGCAAAGATCATACTGATAGGGATTTCCACACGGTGTCACTTCTCGCGTGTGGATTGTCTATTTCAAAGCAAGACAGTTACTTGCGTGTATTGGGCATGTGGGAATCTCGTCGCAGTGTCGATAGTCTGGTGAGATAATGTCATTATACTGTCTTCACTGCGTCGGATAGTGTTGCTGGCCGACCTGGTCCGTTACCTCGACGACTATCTGCGCGTTCGAGAGGTGCCTGACGCGCCTGAGGCGTTGAACGGGTTGCAGGTCGAAAACGCCGGAGCAGTGACGTGCACGGCCGCTGCGGTAGACCTGTGTGACGCGACCGTGCGGCTGGCGGCGGAGCAGGGGGCCGACCTCCTGCTCGTGCATCATGGGTTGTTTTGGCGCGGCCTCAGTCCCATCTCGGGGCCGGCCTACCGGCGCATCGCCGGACTCATCCGACACGACATCGCCCTCTACAGCGCGCACATACCCCTCGATCTCCACCCCGAGGTCGGCAACAATGTCATCATGGCACGGAAGCTGGGCGTCGCTCCGTGTGGCAGCTTCGGCGAGCACCACGGCACTGCGATCGGCGTGTGGGGGGCGCTGGTGTGCACGCGGGAGGCCCTCCAAGAGAGGCTTACCGGAGTGCTCGGCATTGTCCCCCGCGTGATGCCGTTCGGCCCGGGGGAGGTGCGGCGCGTGGGAATCGTCACGGGCGCAGCCGGCTCGATGATCGGACAGGCGGCGGCCGCCGGGCTCGACACCTTCATCACGGGCGAGGGGGCGCACCACACGTTCTTCGACGCCGAGGAACTGGGGCTGAACGTGTTCTACGCCGGCCACTACGCCACGGAGACGCTCGGCGTGAAGGCGCTCGGGGAGCACTTGAGCGCAAAGTTCGGCCTGCCCGGGACGTTTGTCGACCATCCCACCGGTCTGTGACGGGCTTGCCGGAGCGGCAGGGCGTGGGCCCGGGATCGGTCCACCCGCGTCGCGTCCTGGCCGTCCTGGCGCTGGCGGAGCTGCTCGCGATGGCGCCGTGGTTCAGCGCGTCCGCCGTGGCGCCGACGCTCTCGCGCTTGTGGCAGTTCGGCAGCGCCGGCACGGCCTGGCTCACGATTTCCGTCCAGCTCGGCTTCGTGGTGGGGGCGCTCGTGTCGGCGATGCTGACACTCGCCGACATCTGGTCGGCGCGGCGTCTGGTCGCCGCCTCGGCTGCGGTCGCGGCGCTCGCTACGTTGGGCGTTGCGCTCGCGCCGAGTCCTGCGGCCGTGATCGTGCTCCGGATGCTCACGGGGGTGGCGCTCGCGGGCGTCTACCCGCCGGCAATGAAGATTGCGGCGGGGTGGTTCCGCGAGGGACGCGGGCTCGCGATCGGCGTTCTGGTTGGAGCGCTCACCCTAGGGTCGGCCTTGCCTCAGCTCGTGCGCTGGGCTGTGCCCGCGGCGTACTGGCGTCCCGTGCTCGCCGTTGCGGCGGCGTCGGGGCTCGCGGGCGGCCTGCTGGTGCTGCTCGTCCCGCACGACGGCCCGTTCGCGGCGCCGGCTCCCAAGCTCAGCTGGAGCGCCGCGCCGCGGATCCTCGGGAACCGTGCCGTGACGCTCGCCAATCTCGGTTACCTCGGCCACATGTGGGAGCTGTACGCGATGTGGACGTGGATCCCCCTGTTCGTCACGGAGAGCGAGCGCGCCCGCACGGGCGGGGACCCGACGGTGAGCGGGCTGCCGGCGCTCGTTACTTTCGTGGTCGTCGGGAGCGGCGCGGTGGGCTGCTGGCTGGGTGGCGCGTACGCCGACCGATGGGGCCGCACCACCGTAACGAGCATCGCGCTGGCGGTGTCGGGTGCCTGCTCGCTCGCGGTAGGCGCCATGTTCGCGCGACCCCTCGTCGTCCTGCTGCCCTTGCTCCTCGCGTGGGGCGTGACGGTAGTGGCCGATTCGGCTCAGTTCTCGGCTGCCGTGAGCGAGCTCGCGCCGCGTGACCACGTTGGTACCGCGCTGACGTTGCAGACCAGCCTGGGATTCTTGCTCACCTGCTTCACCATTTACCTCCTGCCGTGGGTCGCGGCGCGCATCGGTTGGCGCTGGAGCATGAGCGTCCTCGCGCTCGGACCGGCCGGGGGCGTATGGGCGATGCTGGCGCTGCGCCGACGGCCTGAGGCGCTCGCGCTCGCGGGCGGCCGGCGCTAAGCGTCCTCCGCAACCCCGACGCGCGCAAGACGCGTCAGTGCGGCGGCACGGCCGGTCGGTGCGGGGTGCACGTGCGGTTAGCCCGGGGCCGCCGGCCCGGGTCAACCCACCCGGTGGGGCTGACGGCGACTCAACGCGGTGCGGTGAAGAGGCCGTGCACCGCAGACCTCCCGTCCCGCAGTCCTGTTCTGCGACTGGGCACGAACCGGAGCGCGGACTGACTCAAATGGGTGAGGCGGGTGGGCTTAACCCCGGGGCGATGGCCCGCGGTTCTGGGTGAGTAGCGCCCGAAACCGACCTAACACGATGCCTAAAAAGGTCGTTGAGGGGTTGGGACGGGTGATCGCACGGGCCGAGGGCGCCCTTCAGGGCGTCCAATCAATCCGCGTCGGGACTCTTTTCAGGGCGTTTTCAGCACACTGCTTAGGGCACCGCGAAGATCCCGACCTCGCTGCCGTACTCGTCGGCCGCCCAGGTGATGCCGGCCGGCGCGACCCACCCCGCGCCGTCAATGCGGACGTTCACCCGGTGCAGGCCGCTGGGGATCTGCAACACCGACTCCCACACGCCGTTCCCGCGCCCGACGAGCGCCAGCGGTTGCCAATCGGTGAAATCTCCGGCCAGCTCGACGTGGGTGGCGCCGGGGGCGTGCACGACGAGCCGCACTAGCCCGCCTCGGTCGGCGTGCACCTCCATCCGCACGGCCGGCAGGGCGCTCCCACCATCGGCGCCGCGGTGCGGTAGTGCCGTGGCGTCGCGTATGGTCAGGCGGCGCGGCGCCGAGGTGCGCAGTCGTACCGAGGCTGTGAGATAGCGCCCGGCAATGGTCCCGCTGATCGCGTCAGTGGCATAGCGGCCGCCCGACAGGACGAGCGCCGTGCGTCCCCGGACCCAGACGGCGGCGCTCGCTTCGCCGAACACGCCGCGGCCTCCGCCCTGGCTCCAAACTCGCGTGCCGAGCGTCGCCTCGAGCGCGACCGAACCGGGCGCGGCACGGGCGGAGGATTCGAGGTCGGTGTAGGTCGTGTCGCCGACCTGGGAGTGGTTTGCCGTCAGCTTCAGCGTCAGCCCGGGCAGGCGGACCCAGGTTCCGATGCCGGCGGCGACCACGGGGCGGGGCGCGGCGCCATAGGACGTCCTGCCAACGGCGGCACTGATCCAAGCGCCGCGCTCAGCCCCCGGGATGTGCAGCCGCGCCTC
>QHVD01000319.1 GCA_003222235.1 Gemmatimonadota bacterium
GAGCGACGCTTCACAGTGCGGGAGCTGCTCCTCTATTCCAGCGTATGCGGCACCGGGCTCGATGTGGTCCCGCTTCCCGGCGACGCGCCGCTGGACGTGCTCGCTGCGCTCGTCGGCGACGTCGCGGCCCTCGCAGTCAAGCTGCACAAGCCGCTCTCGGCACGGTTGTTTCCCATACCGGGGAAGGCAGCTGGGGACGCGGTGCAGTTCGCGAATCCGTTCCTCACCGACTCGGTCGTGATGCCGGCAGAGTAAGTCCACAAGGTCACGTCGCGCGACGCGCTAGGGCAGCGGCCTACTGGTGGAGCAATGCTGTCGCGAAGCTGACCGCTTGCTGCCGATGAGCCTTCGCCTCACGGGCGGCAACTTTCTCGTGAGTTGGCTGCCACCTGACGTGGCTGCGTCGCTAACCAAGCGCTGCGAAGCGCGCCCGTGTCTGAGTCTCTTCTCCCCGTCACCGGACGGGCGTCAGAGCACTGGTGGCGTAGGTGTGGGTAGATGCTGTCGCGAGGCTGGCGCTTGCCGACGACCACCCAGGTGCAACTGAAGAAAGATCCCGTGTTGAGCCTCAGCCTCTTCCCAATCAGCGACGCGACGACGCCTTGACTAGCCAGGCTGGCTCCGTCACGGATCGGGGCCCGGAGCCCTCGTCGAACCGTCGCTTGGAGCCATTGCGCCTGAGTGCTGGCTGATGTGTGCGTAGATGCTGTCGGGAGACTGGCGCTCGTTGGAATGGGCTCTGCTCTCCCCAGAACGGCGCTGAATCGGACTTCCCATGCAACCGTTCGTGAGTCAGGGACCGTCGGCACGGTCGTCCCGTCGCAGCCGTGTGGCTCCGGCTCCGTACCTCGACGACGAGCTGGAGTGTCGATAGTGGCCGCGTGATGGCAAGGCACTGGCAGGACGCGTGCGTAGATGCTGTCGCGAAGCTGCCGCCCCTCCGGGCACGCCGTTTCTCGGAAACGATCCGAGT
>QHVD01000321.1:0-3139 GCA_003222235.1 Gemmatimonadota bacterium
CTCGTATGACTCCCTGGCGCCGCTGTTCGCAGACCCCGCGCTCGCGGTCTCCAAGGCTGCGCCCGACCGGGGGTGGCCGATCGGAACGGGACCGTTCTGGGTCACGAGCGAGACCGCATCGGAGCGGGTGATCCGGGCGACGCCGATGTCCGACGCTCGCGAGCTCCCCGCGATCACCTTCCGCGTGTTTTCGGCCGGCGGGGCGCGCGACGCCCTCGACGAGGGGGTGGACCTGCTCGTCACGAGCGATCCCACGGTGCTCGACTACGCGGCCAGCCGGCCGGAGCTCGAAGCCGTCCCGCTCGAATGGGATCGCACGTATGTGCTGCTCGCGCCCGCGGCGGTGAGCCTCACGAGCTCGGATCTCGAGGACCTGCGGCGTGCGGTACGGGTGGAAGCGCGCGCCGCCGACCGCTTTTTCTGGTGGTGGAGTCTCACCGGGTGTCACCTGCCGGCGTCCGGCGACGCGGCTCCCGAACGGTCCTCGCCCGCCGCGCGCCGCATCGTCTACGACCGCGCGGACCCGATCGCCCGGGACCTCGCCGCCCGCCTGGTCGCCCGCTCCCTGCTCGGACCGAGCAGCGTTGCGGCCGGGCTCGCCCCGGACGCGTTTGCCGCGGCGCTCGACGCCGGCGACGACGCCTATGTCCTCGCCCTGCGTCGCCGGGCGCTCGATCGCTGCCGTGAGGCGGAGCAGATTCCCCCGCTGGTGCGGGGCTCTCCGGCGGCGGTGATCCCGCTCGTCGATACTCGCCCCGCCGCGATCGTGCGGCGCGGTAGCGTGCGCCTCAGCCTCAGCTTCGACAGCACCCTCCGCCTCGCGCCGCGATGACGTTCCGCACCCGCATTCTGCTCGGCTTCGGGGTGGTGCTGCTCGTGCCCCTCGTCGTGTTCGGCCTGCCCATCCGCGCGCTGATGGCGAACCGCCTCACCGCAGAGTACGGGCGCCGCGTGGCCTCGCTCGTCGGCGTCATACGGACCGACCTCGAACAGGAGAGCGCCGGGATCGCCGGCCGCCTGCACGCGCTGCGCGACGCGATCGCCGGCGACAATCGGTTCCGTGCGGCGGCCCTTCAGGGCGGCAACCGCGCCTACCTGCTGGACTACGCCGGCGACGCGATGCGGCTCGCGGGGCTGGCGATGCTTCAGATCCAGGACGACAGCGGGCGGATCGTCAGCTCGGGTCACTTCCGGAACGAGTTCGACCGTCTCGAGCCGGATCTCCCGCGACTGCTCGCCGCCGCCCCGGGCGGCATGGCGCTGGTCCAGGCGCGCACGCCCGAGGGGCCGGTGGTCGCCCTCGCCCGGGTCGATTCGCTCCGGCTGGGCGGGTTGGGCGGGAAACGGTTCACTCTGGTCGGCGGCGTGGCCGTGAACTCGGCGTTTGTTGCGCGCCTGGCGCGGGACTCCGAGCTCACGGTTTCGGTGGCGGTGCCGCCCGACACGCTCGCGCGCATCGATTCGGGGACCCAGGTGGTCGGCGAGCTCGCCGTGCCTTTCGTGGCGGAGGAAGACCCCGGGGAGGGGCGGCTCGTCCCCGCGCGCATCGTCGTCACCCACTCGCTCGCATCGCTGGCGGCGCTGCGTCGCGGGGTCGATCGGTGGCTGCTCGCGGCGGTGGCGGTCAGCGGCGGCATCGCACTCCTGCTCGGGGGCTGGCTCTCGTCGCGCATCAGCCGCCCGCTGAGCCGGCTCGCCGAGCAGACCTCCGAGATCGACATGGATCGCCTCGACGTCGCCTTCGCGAGCGACCGCAACGACGAGATCGGCTCGCTCACGCGCCTGCTCGGCGCGATGACGGAGCGGCTGCGAACCGGCGCCGCCCGGTTGCGAGAAGCCGAGCGGCGCATCGCGCTCGGCGATCTCGCCCGTCAGGTGAACCACGACGTCAAGAACGGCCTCATCCCCATCCGCAACGTCTTCCGCCACCTGGTGCAGGCCGCGCGCGAGGGCCCGGAGGGACTGGCCGCAGCGTTCCACGACCGGCAGGGGACCGTCGAGTCGGGTATCTCCTACCTCGAGAGCCTGGCCGGCAACTACGCACGGCTCTACCCGCAACCCGCAAGCGAGCCGTGCGACGTGAACGAGGCGGTCCGCGAAACGGTTCGCCGCTTGGGCGACGCCGGCCGGGCCGAGCTCCGGACCGAGCTCGCGGACAACCTCTCTCCCGTGCGAACCGATCGGCTCGTCCTGCGGCGGATCCTCGAGAACCTGGTCGGCAACGCGCTCGACAGCCTCGAGTCGCGCCCCGGTGCCGTGACGGTCTCGACCGCGTGTGGCGCGGCGGACGGCGCCGACGGCGTGCCCGCGGTACGAATCGTGGTCGCCGACACCGGCAAGGGGATGAGGCGGGAGGAGCTGGACCGGGCCTTCGAAGGATTCTACACGACCAAGCCCGGCGGAACCGGCCTCGGACTCTCCATCGTGCGCCGGCTCGTGCTCGATGCGGGCGGCGCGCTGCGGGTGGAGACCGAGCCCGGAGCGGGGAGCAAGTTCATCGTCGAGCTGCCGGCGGATAGAGCGTGACCACAGTCCTGATCGTCGACGACGTCCCGGCCCTCGCAGAGCAGTACGCCTACGATCTCAAGCGCGTGGGCCGCTACGAAACGCTCGTCGCCCACGGCGGCCGGGAGGCGCTCATCCTCGATCTCGAGATGCCGGGAATGGACGGGTTCGAGGTGCTGCGGGCGATGGGCGCCCGAGGCTTCCGCATCCCCGCCATCGTCTACACCGGGACCGGCAACTACGACCGCTGCATCCAGGCCATCCGGCTCGGCGCTCGAGGCTTCATCGACAAGGCCGAGCCCATGGAGCGGGTGGTGCAGGAGGTCGAGCAGGCGCTGGAGCGACAGCGGCTCGCGAGCCAGGTCGCCGCCATGCGCGAGCGCCTCGACGGCGAGGCGCCGCTCGTGGGCGCAAGCCCGGCCATGCAGCGGCTCCAGGACGCGATCGCGCGCGTGGCCAAGATTCCGAGCCCCGTGCTCGTCGTGGGAGAGAGCGGATCGGGAAAGGAGCTCGTCGCCCGCGAGCTGCACCGCCTCGGCCCGAATCCGAAAGGCGCGTTCATCGCCATCAACAGCGCCGCGCTCCCCGAGAACCTCGTCGAAGACGAGCTGTTCGGGCACGAGCGCGGCGCCTT
>QHVD01000321.1:3179-6021 GCA_003222235.1 Gemmatimonadota bacterium
CGCTGTTCCTGGACGAGATCGGCGAGCTGCCTCCGGCCGCGCAAGCCAAGCTGCTGCGGGTGATCGAGCAACGGGAGGTCTCCCGGCTCGGCGGCAACCGGACAATCGCCGTGGACGCACGCGTCCTGGCGGCGACGAACCGCGACCTCGACGCCGAGGTCCAGGCGGGGCGGTTCCGCCAGGACCTCTACTATCGCCTCAACGTCCACGTGCTCCGCGTCCCCCCGCTGCGCGAGCGCCGGTCGGACATCCCGGCTCTCGTCGAGCACCTCGTCCGGTCCACCTGCGCCCGCTTCGGGGTGCGCCCCAAGAAGCTCCACCCCGCAGTCCTCGAGTGCGCCATGGCTTACGACTGGGCGAAGAACAACGTCCGCGAGCTCCGCAACGCCGTCGAGCGGATGATCATCGCGGCGGACGGCGACGTGATCGGCATCGACGACGTGCCGCCCGAGATCCGCGAGGCGGCATCCACACGGCGCGTGAGCTCGGGGTCCGGGGCCGCCGCCACAACGTTCCACGCGTTGAAAGCTGAAGCGGAGCGGCAGATCGTCGTGGCCGCGCTCGAGCGCAATGACTGGCACATCACCAAGACGGCCCAGGAGCTTGGCCTCGCCGACCACGCCAGCCTGCTGAAGATCATGCGGCGGCACGGGATCAGTCGGGGGTGATGCAGCTACGGCACCTGCCTGACAGAGATGAGCTCCACGTCTGACTCCGCAACCGTGCCGTGATGTCGGTAGCCGTAGTGCGTGATCCCGAGGCCGGGAACGAGATCGAGAACCTGGTGATCCGGCGCCGTCCGATAGACCAGGCGCCATTGCAGGACCGTGGGGCTCGCAACCGACCACCCCGAGGGAGGGCGGATCGCCTCGCCGGATTCAACATACCAGGCGTAGAAGGTGTCCGGTCGATCCCCACCCTCGGCAAGCTGCCCGTAACGACGGCCCACGGCGAGAGCGGAGTCGACGATGAGCTCCCATCCCTGGGGTGGAGGGGCGCCCGGCTCGATGGCGCGCTGAAGGGTCAGGAGGGCACTGGCAGAGTCTGAGGCGGATACGTGATACAGGCGGTCGCCTCGAGCGAGAAGGATGCTGTAGCCGGGGGTTTGTCCGGGTTGGTACCAGGCCAGTTCCTGAATCCAGCCGCGAACCAAGGCGCCTCGCACATTCGGCCCCTCCCGAGTTGCGACGATCTGCATCGTCCATCGGATGGTAGCGCTGTCAACCCGCTGATCGAGCCCGGTCCAGCGCGCCGAGCCCAAGTATTCCCACGTGCGTCCGGAGTCCAGAGGAAGGGCGGCCTGCGACGCTTGCGCGCTCTGGGAGGTGGGAAAGAAGAGGATGAGTAGAACAACGAGCGATAGCACGCTCATGTCGAGCCTCTTCGCGGCCGCTTGCGTCTGCCTCTGCTCCGCTCACCCCCGGTGGCGCGATTCCCCTTCCATCAGATGGGACAACTACCCCGTCCACGGTACTTGTGACCCCGCGAACAGGTCTTCCAACCGCCCTTATTGGCACGTGGCAATGGAGACTCCGTGGAAGGGAGGTTACCGGGCCGCGCGCGCTCTAACGGACCGCTTGAGCTGCGGGCGAACGTGTGCGAACGCTGCCTAACTGTGATTCGACAGCTTAGTCTCCTCTGTCGCGCCCTGCAACTGCTCCACGATAGGGTGCGAGTTTAGCGCCCCATGTGATCTCAGCCGCCTTGATTAGAGCGGGGTCTCAAAAGCCTCCTGACAGGTCCGACGTTGATTGATTGGACGCCCTGAAGGGCGCCCTCGGCCGGGCTTCAGCCCATGCGATTACCGGTCGCAACCCCTCAACGACCTTTTTCCAGCATCTGGCATTCAATGCCGCGGGGCCCGTCCGTCAGGGGGCGAGGTTCCCCCTCTCGACAATGGGAAGAGAAGGCCAACGGTGAGGTTCGTGTCCACCCGCACACACGAAGCTCTGAGATCCCGTGTCCGCCTGAACACGAAGCGCCCTACCGGTCCGATCCAACCCCTTGTCGTGAGCGCTGATGACTCACGATGCCCCGTTGGCCTCCCTCCTGCTTCAGCAACAGGCGCCCACGGCTGTAACGAACCGGCGCCTTGCGCGCCCTACCAGGAGAAGCCCATGCGGAAACCGTTCACTCTCACCCCGAAAGAGACCACGCCCCCCGGAACGCGCATGCTCGGCGCGCTCGCGGTCTGCCTGATCGCCGCGTTCGTCGCCGGCGCCTGCAGCGACAAGACAAGGACCGCTGACGCGAGCGCCGCGGAGGTCAAGAGCGCGTCGCCCCCGCCCGCTCCGGAGACGTCGAGCGTGTCGACCACGACGGAGCGCGTCGTCACGGGCCCGGTCTCTTTCGAAGACGCGCACTCGGCCTTCCAGGAGAAACGCTACGACGAAGCGCTGCGGCTGTTTACCACCTATACGGCGGAGCAACCCGACAACGTCTGGGGCTACTACATGCTCGGCCTCTCCGCCTGGAAGGCGGGCGACCGTGATCGAGCGGTCGAAGCGCTGACTCGGGCGCTCGAGAAGGACTCGACCCACTTGAAGAGCCACATCAACCTGAGCCGCGTGCTGATGGAGCAGGGCAAGGCACAGGAAGCGCTCCCGCACGTCGAAGCGGCGCTGCGGATCGACTCCACGTCGAGCGAGGGTTACCGCCTGCTCGGTCGCCTCAAGGACGAGCTCGGCGACCCGACCGGGGCGATCGAGCAGTTCAAGCGGGCGATCGTCCTCGACCCGTGCGACGCCTGGTCGATAAACAACCTGGCCTTCCTCTACATCAATCAAAGCCGGTTCGAGGAGGCGCTGGCACCGCTGGCACGGGCGACCGAGATCGACTCGAC
>QHVD01000321.1:6076-13822 GCA_003222235.1 Gemmatimonadota bacterium
GGCCACCTCGTCCAGGCCGC
Organism: Gemmatimonadota bacterium; assembly: GCA_003222235.1. Lineage (GTDB taxonomy): Bacteria > Gemmatimonadota > Gemmatimonadetes > Gemmatimonadales > GWC2-71-9 > AG12. The sequence continues at coordinate 6,097 of QHVD01000321.1, forward strand.
GGACGCCTACCGCGCGGCACTGGCCATCGACAGCACGTACGAGAAAGCGTCGGTCAACCTGGCACGTGTGGAAGCGGTGAAGCAGGATTCGTCGGTCGTTCCCGTGGATCTGGGCGCCCTCGCCCGGAGCTTCGTCGAGCAGGTGAACGGATGGCAGACGGGGAAGGTCGACCAGTAATTGCACGAGGGGAGCCGGGCGTCGTGTAGGGCCGGGGCGTAGGGACACGGCAATGCCGCGTCCCTACGCCGCCTCGATCTCCCTCCCCAGCTTCAGGATCTCCTCGCGAATCGCTCGCTGCTCCTCGAGCAGCCGGAGGAACGCCCGTCGGCGGAACACGAACAGCCCGAGCGCCCGGGCTCCACCGACGACGCGATCGAGCCGCTCGAAAAAGATCAGCGCCGCGTACCCCGTGAGCGGCAGGACGATCGCCGCCGGCAGCGTCGCGTTCATGCCGAGCCACAGCCAGACGACGGCGACCCCCGCCATCCAGGTGAGAGGAAAGAGCACCATCGCCGCAAGCACCTTGGTGGTGGCGAGGGTATCTTCCCCCCCCTTCGCGATCCCCATCGCCACGAACCCGACCGCGCGGTATGCAGGATAGTGCAGGGCCACGCCCAGGACGGCCGCGGGAAAGAGCACCAGAAGGTACAGGGCAGCTCTCGCGACGTAGCGCGCGATGCGGCCGAGCTTGAAACTCTGCGGCGTGAGGTGATGGGGGTCGAGTCCCGCAGCCGCGAGCGCCGCCTCATATCGGTCGATCCGCGTCGCCAGCGCCGCGAACCGCTCCGGCCATTGCGCCCGCACGACGTGGTAGCCCTCGAGGAGGCGGCGCCGCAGCTGGAATTCGGCGGCGAGCGGCGGCGGCTCCGCGGGCGGCTCCGCGGCGGCCGAGAGGATACGCTGGGCCCGCGCGACGAGCGCGTGCGCTTCCGTCTGCTCCGCCTGCAGGGTCACGTCGGCGAGCGCCCGCTCGATCCGCGCGGTGAGCTCACGGACCGACCCCGCAGGCGGCTCCTCGCCGGGCGCGAGCGGCACGCGGGCGACTTCGAAGGGCTCCCCGAAATGGAGCAGGGCGGCGCTCCGGAAGGTCCGCTTCGCCCGGTAGTAGAGCCCCGCCGGGACGATGCGGATCGGCGCCGGACCCGTGAGGGCCGCCGCGGCGCCCAGCGCAATGCGCGCCGCGCCGGTCTTGAGCGGCCGGAGCTTCGGATCGCTGTGCGACTTGCCCTCGGGACAGATCGCGATCGCGCCACCGCGGGCGAGCACCGCCCGCGCCGTCTCGAAGGTTTCGCGGTTGTGCGACGGATCGGAGCCTTCGTCCTGACGCCGATGCACCGGAATGGCCTCGAACGCCCGGCAAAAGATTCCGATCACCGGCATCCGGAACAGCGGCGCTTTGGCGAGGAACGAGACACGCCGCGGGGCGAGGCAGAGCAGGAACCCGGGATCGATCAAACCGTTGGGGTGGTTCAACACGAAGATCACCGGCCCCTCCCTGGGCACGCGCTCCAAGCCCGAGATCTCGATCCGGCGGAAGAAGATGCGGAGAACGAGACCGAAGAGCCCTCGGAAGAACGCCCTCACGGGGTTGGCTCTCCGCCTCCCGCCCTCTCGCCGCGCCAGGCGGCGTAAGTCCAGATGGCGCCGCCGAGCAGCACGGCGACGGGAATGATGAGCATGGCTTCGGCGAGTGAGCGGGCGTCGGAGATGGCCCCCACCACCGCGGGCGACGGCACGTCGCCGAGGACGTGGATCGCGAAGATGCTTGCCGCCACAGCGGTCGCCCGCATGTGCGGCGAGACCACGTTCACGATGGCGGAGTTCACCGGTCCGGTCGACGCGAACAGGCAGAGCTCCCCCGCGACGATCGCTGACCAGTAGAGAGCCGGCGCCGGCGCCGCGAGGGCCACGAGGGTGAGCGGCGCCGCGACCAGCGTGGCGGCGCCGGACACCCAGAGATAGGCCTGCTTGGAGAAGCGGAGGACGTAGTCGCCGAGCCAGCCGCCGCCGTACGTGCCCAGGAACCCGGTGGCGACCACGATCGCGCCGAACTGCACCGTCGCGGCCGCTTTGGGGATTCCCCGGGCGCGCTCCAGGAAGGAGGGCGTCCAGAAGGCGAGCGCGCCGATCGCGAACGTGTAAGCGGCGTAGCCCAGCACGGTGAGCACGTACGGACGGTTCCGGAGCAGCAGGGCATAGGCGGCTCGGGCGGCGGTGCCGAGCCCCATGGTGTGGGACCGGGCGGCGGCAGGAGCGTCGGGATCCTGCGCGCCGCGGGGCGGATCGTACAACCGCAGCGCGAGGGCGGCGAGCACGAGGCCGGGAATCCCTGCCACGAAGAACGCCTGACGCCAGCCGAAGTAGCGGTCCACGAGCCCGCCCACCACGTAGCCCAGGGCGGATCCGATCGGGATCGCGGCGAAGAAGACGGCGAACACCCGCCCGCGCCGCTCGCGCGGGAAGTAATCGGCGAGCAGCGCCGGCGAGATGGTCCCGTACGCCGCCTCGCCGATCCCGACCGCGGCGCGGGCGGCGAACAGCGACGCGTACCCCCGCGCAAAGCCCGCCAGCGCCGTGGCCGCGCTCCAGACGCCCACGCCCAGGCCGATGAGGCGCGTCCGGGATCGGGTGTCGCCCAGCGAGCCGAACAGCGGCGCGGCGAGCATGTAGACGACGATGAAACCGGTCATCAGCCAACCGAGCTGCGTATCCGAAAGCTGCAGCTCGGAGTGCTTCATGCTCTCGGCGAGCGCCGCGACGATCCACCGGTCCAGATAATTGAACAGGTTGATCAGCGTGAGGACCGCGAGCGCGGCGCGGGCTACAGGTTGTTCTTCAGCCACCGCGTGAGCAGCCCGTAGAGGTTCTCCCGCGTGTTGCCCCCGGCGATGGCGTGGGTCTTGTTCGGGTAGATGCGCATGTCGAACTGCTTGTTCGCCGCCTCGAGCCGCTCCACGAGGCGGACGCTGTTCTGGAAGTGGACGTTGTCGTCCCCGGTGCCGTGCACGAGGAGGAAGTTCCCCTTCAGGCTGTCGGCGTAAGCGAGCGGCGCGCTCTCGGCGTAACCGTCGGGGTTCTCCTGCGGGGTGCGCATGTAGCGCTCCGTGTAGATCGTGTCGTAGAACCGCCAGTCCGTCACGGGCGCGACCGCGACCGCCGCCTTGAACACGCCCGCCCCGCGGAACATGGTGAGCGAGCTCATGTAGCCGCCGTAGCTCCACCCCCAGATCCCGATCCGGTCCGGGTTCACGAAGGCCTGACCCGCGAACCATCGCGCGGCGGCGATCTGGTCGGCCACCTCGTAGCGCCCGAGGTGCAGGTAGGTCATCTTCATGAACTTCGCCCCACGGCCGCCGGTGCCGCGGTTGTCCACGCTCGCGACGAGGTAGCCGTCCTGCGCCAGCATCTGGTGCCACAGGTAGTTCGGGCCGCCCCAACTGTCGGTCACCGTCTGCGAGCCCGGTCCGCCGTACACGGTCATCAGCAACGGGTAGCGCCGCGCCTGATCGAACCCTCTCGGCTTGATGAGCCACGCGTTGAGCTCGACTCCCTCGGGCGTCTTCACCGAGACGAACTCGGGACGGTTGAGCCCGAGCGCCGCCACTTTCTCCCGGAGCTTCGCGTTGTCGGCGATGCTGCGGACCAGCTTGCCGTCCGGGCGCCGCAGCGTCTGCACCGGAGGGACGCCGGCCCGCGAGTAGGTCTCGACGTAGAGCGTGAACGTCGGAGCGAACTCGGCGCTGTGGGTTCCGGGCTCCGTCGAGAGCCGCGCCAGCCCCTTGCCGTCGAGCCCCACCCGCACGAGCTGCCGCCCGAGCGGCCCGTCCATCGCGCCGCTCAAGTAGACGACCTGCTTCTTCTCGTCCACGCCGTACACGTCCTGCACGTCCCAGCCCCCCGGCGTCACCCGTCGCACGAGCGCGCCGTCGCGGTTGAACAAATAGACCTGGTCGTAGCCTTCCCGCTCGGAGACGAACAGGAACTGTTTCCCGCCGTCGATCCATCGGGGCTGGTTCGCGTCCACCCACGCCGAATCGGCGTCGGTCATGATCGACCGCGACGCGCCACTCCTCGCGTCCGCGAGGAGCAGGTCGAGCCGGTTCTGATGCCGGTTCAACCGCGTGAGCCAGATCTCGTCCGCAGAGCCCGCGAAGTCCATCGCCGCGACGTAGCTCTCCCTGTCCGGTCCCAGATCGACCCACACCTTCGCCCGCGTCGCCACGTCCACCACCCCGATCTTCACCTCGGAGTTGGGCGTCCCGGCCTTGGGGTAACGGACGGGCGCGAGCTCCGGGTAGAGCGAGTCGGCGTTGATGAGATAGAATGGCCGGATCGGCGACTGGTTGAACCGCCAGAACGCGATGCGTTTGCCATCCGGGCTCCAGCGGAACGCGTCACGCAGATCGAGCTCCTCCTCGTACACCCAGTCGGACGTGCCGTTGATGACGTCGTCGCCGCCGTCCGTGGTGAGCGCGGTCTCCGCGCCGGTCGCGAGGTCGGTCACGTAGATGTTGTTGTCGCGGACGAAGGCCACGAGCCGGCCGTCGGGAGAGAGCTTGGCGAACATCTGGTAGCCGGGTTTCGCGCTCACGGGGGTGAGTCGCTTCGCGACCAGGTCCCAAACGTAGTAGGTGCCCTTCGTGTTCTGGCGCCACACACGCGCGCTGTTCGCAAATACGAGGAGCTTCGTCCCGTCGACCGAGAACTTGTATTCCTCGATGGCGATCGGCTTCCGTGCGCCGGGGGGCACGAGATCCGCGCCCCGCACGAGGCGCTCCTTCTTCCCGGACACCGCGTCCACACGGTAGAGGTCGGTGTTGCCCGCCGAGTCTTCATCGCTCGTGGTGTAGGCAGCCCCGTCCGCCGTCCATTGGAGCGACGCGAGATCGGATGCGAACTCCCGCGTGGCCCAGATCGCATGGACGGTGAGCGCCGGGGCGGCAGCCTCTTGAGCGGCGAGCGGCGTGGTGAGGAGAACGACGGCTGCGACGGCGAAGGAGGGGCGCATCGGTCCGAGAAACATGATGGCACCTAACGCTGGTTGGAGTGCTCCAAAATCACTGCCGCAACGCGCAAGCCGCAAGCGCTAGAACAGCCGCAAGGCGCAAGCCGCAAGCGGTTGGCGAACTCTCACCCAGACTCGAGGAGGGTCAGCGATGGAATCAGCCACCCTGCGGGAAAAAGCCGACGCGTTTCGGAAGTTGCACGCCGGTCCCGGTATCTTCGTCCTGCCCAATGTCTGGGACGTCGTGACCGCCCGACTAGTCGAGGCAGCGGGGTTTCCCGCCCTCGCTACCACCAGCGCCGGGGTCGCCTGGGCGCTGGGGTACCCCGACGGCGAGCGCATCAGCCGCGACGAGATGCTCGCCGCGGTCGGCCGCATCGCTCGCAGCGTGCGGGTCCCCGTCACGGCGGACATGGAGGCCGGCTATGGCGCCGCCCCGGAGGCTGCGGCGGAGACGGCCCGCGGGACCATCGCCGCCGGCGCGGTCGGGTTGAACCTCGAGGACGGCACGGACGACGGATCGCTCCTGGACGTGACCCTGCACGTGGAACGCATCCGCGCCGCCCGCGAGGCGGGCGGCGCGGCGGGCGTCCCGATCGTCGTCAATGCGCGCACCGACGCGTTCGAGATCAAGGAGTGGACGCCCGCACAACGGTTGGCGGAGGCGGTGCGGCGCGCCAACGCCTATCACGCCGCCGGGGCGGACTGCCTGTTCGTCCCCCACGTGAGTGACGCCGAGACGATCGCCCGGCTCGCCCGCGAGATCGAGGGACCGCTGAACGTCATCGCCGGCCCCCCCGCACCGCCCATTCCGGAACTGGCGCGCCTCGGTGTGCGGCGCGCCAGTCTCGGCCCGCGCTTGATCCAGGCGACGCTCGGCTTGCTACGGCGCGTCGTCCTCGAGCTGCGGGCCCACGGGACCTACGAGGCAATGCGAGACCTCATCGTCCCGTTCGGGGAGCTGCAACGAGTGGTCGGCGGGTAATGGGCCGGTGAGAGTCGGGGTGAATTGTTACATAGCCCCCCGTGAGGCTGTTACAATGAGACCAGACCATTCCCACGGAGACCCTCTTGACGGCGGGGAGTGTGTCGGTATATTTATGCTGCCGAGTGAATAATTAATACTATCGGTTAGCCCGGCTTCATACTTTTGGGTGGTGTCCACGTGATCGTCCTGCGCAAGCCGATCGTCAAGGCGAATCTCAATCCGGCGTGCTTCCCCCACGGGAGCGATCGGGCGGCGTAAACGTGCAGACACTGAATGAACCCCCCGGCCCGCTCCCCACGGAGCGGGCCTCTCTTTTTGACCCTCAGATGAGGAGAGGGCATGCCCGAAAGGGACCGGTCGAGCTGGGCTAACCGTCGCGCTCCGCACCTCGACCCCTGGCGGGAGCAGGACGCCTGCGGGGTCGGATTCGTGGCGCGAGCGTCGGGCGAGCGCTCGCACGAGATCCTCGCGTTTGCGCTCCAGGCGTTGGCGCGCGTGGCGCACCGCGGAGCGGCCGCCACCGACAACTCGGGCGACGGCGCCGGGGTGCTGACCCAGATCCCGCACCGCCTCTTCTACCGCGAGGCCCGGCGTCTCGGCCTGTGGCTCGAGCGCGGGCAAGCGTTCGGGGTCGGCGCGTTCTTCCTGCCCCGCGAACACAGCGCCATCGAGCGCGCATCGGCCATCGTCGAGGAGGTGCTCTCGGGCGAGGGCACGCCGGTCCTCGGGTGGCGCGACGTACCCATCAATTCCCCGGTGCTCGGATCCACGGCGCGCGCCACCTGCCCAACCATCCGGCACGCCATCATCGCCGCGCCCGCCGACGGCGGGCGGCGCGATCCGGCGTCCTGGGAGCGCTCGCTCTATGTCGCGCGCCGCACCATCGAGCGGCGCATCGCGGCCGCCGGCCCGGAGCTCGAGCCCTTCTTCGTGTGCTCGCTGTCGGCCCAGACGCTCGTGTACAAGGCGCTGCTGACGGGCACCCAGCTCCCGGCATTCTTTCCCGATCTCCAGTCTCCCGACTACGAGACGGCGATCGCGGTCTTTCACCAGCGCTATTCGACCAACACCAGCCCGAGCTGGCCGCTGGCGCAGCCCTTCCGCCTGCTGGCACACAACGGCGAGATCAACACCCTGTGGGGCAACCGCAACGCGATGGCTGCCCGAGAGCCGGCGCTCGCCTCGCCCCTGTGGGGCGAGCGCGTGGAGCACCTGAAGCCCATCATCTGGGCCGAGGGGAGCGATTCCGCGAGCCTCGACAACGCCCTCGAGTTGCTCGTGCGCTCGGGGCGAGACCCCGTGCACGCCCTGATGATGCTCTTGCCCGAGGCTCACGAAGGCGCCACCGAGATGGAGTCCGCGCTGCGGGGGTTCTACGAGTTCCACGAATGTCTGATCGAGCCGTGGGACGGCCCGGCCGCCCTCGCGTTCTCGGACGGCGTGCTGGCGGGCTCGGCCCTCGACCGTAACGGACTGCGCCCCTGCCGCTACAAGATCACCCGGGACGGGCTGGTGATCGCCGGGTCGGAAGTCGGGCTCGTGGACCTGAATCCCGGGGACGTCGTCGAGAGCGGCAGCCTCGGGCCGGGCGAGCTGCTCGTGGTGGACACCCGGCGCAAGGCGATCCTCCGCAACGCGGAAGCGAAGCGTGAGGTAGCGCGACGGCGTCCCTACGGGCGCTGGGCCGCGCGCGGCATCCGGCCGCTGCGGCCGGTCACGCGCGTCGATACGG
>QHVD01000539.1:0-2153 GCA_003222235.1 Gemmatimonadota bacterium
CACGCACTACTTCATCAACCCCACGGGGCGTTTCGTGATCGGCGGCCCCTACGGCGACGCCGGCCTCACCGGGCGGAAGATCATCGTGGACACCTACGGCGGCATGGCCCGCCACGGCGGTGGCGCCTTCAGCGGCAAGGACCCGACCAAGGTGGACCGCTCGGCGGCGTACTGCGCCCGCTGGGTGGCGAAGAACCTCGTCGCGGCCGGCCTCGCCAGCCGCTGCGAGGTGCAGCTCGCGTACGCCATCGGCGTGGCGCGCCCGGTCAGCGTCGCGGTCGAGTGCTTCGGCACCGAGACCGTGCCGGTGGAGCAGCTCCAGACCGCGATCTCGATGGTCTTCGACCTGCGGCCGGCGGCCATCATCGCGCAGCTGAACCTGCGCCGCCCGATCTACCAACAGACCGCCGCCTACGGCCATTTCGGCCGCACCGACCTCGATCTGCCCTGGGAGCACACCGACCAGGTCGAGGCGCTGAAGGAGGCCGTGAAGGCGGCGTAGTCGAGGGCATCACGGGCGGCACCGACGTGATGGTCGCCGGACTCATGACTGATGAACGCTGGCAGCAAATCCTTCGGGTCATGGACACGGCATTCGCAGACTACCTGACCGGGATGGCCGCGCTGCGGAAGCGCGTCGTGGGCGACGTGAAGCGGAAGCTGAGCGACGGGGAGGTTCTCGACCGCCCCCGTCGGGATCAGCCGCTACCACGAGAGCGACCGGCTTCGGCGGTGCGGCATCGGCGTGCGAGAGGCCGCCGACCTCGCGGCTGACGTTCGAGGACCCGGCTCGTCATTCGCTCGTCCCCATCCCGCCGCGCCCGGCCGCCCAGGGCATCCTCATGTTCAATGGCAGCGAGTCGCGCCGACGGCGGGCATCCCGTGCCGAGTTCGAGAAAATCCGTCTCTCCGAAAGCCCATTTTCACCGCAGAGCGGCATGGTCCCTGCGGGTCCGGCGGGCAAAGATGGGGGACCGTTGGAGGTGCAGAGTTCACCAGGACTTCGCCGGTTTTCCGTGGCGAAGCCTGCCTCAGAGAAGGGAGACAAGATGAAGCGATTCCTGCGGCGCACCCTTTTCATGCTCGTGCCGGCCATCCTAGCGGCACTCGTCCTGTGGGTGCAGGCCAGCACGTCCGGGGCGAGCCAGAGGAGCGAGCGCTCGGGGTCGGCGATGCCGCCCCTCGGTCTCCAGAGCGTTACCCTGTCCTGCACGGATGGGACGCTGCTCAACCTGGAGCTCGATGCGACCGCACTGACCGCGCTCGCGGACGCGGTCGTGGCGATCAACCTCTACCCAGCGGGCGATCCCCCGCTCGCTTGCAGCCTGAGCGAGTCCAGTGCGTCCTCGGGGTCGGCGGTCCTGCGGCGCCTGCTCGCTCTGCTCACGCCCAACGAGGCCGCCGCGTCCGGCAACCCCGAGCACGACTACGCCGTCGGCGGCGGCCAGGTTCAGAAGGGCCTCTGTACAATCAACTTCGCGCTCAGTGCCCACGTGGGCGACACGGACGCGACGTCACCACCCACCAGTGGCGGGACGTTCAACCTGACCGAGCAACAGTCGTGCTTGATGCCATCCTGCGCGCCAACCTGCTGCATTTGCACCGGCGGCCACTTGGTCGCCAAGCCCGACTGCCTCCATGTGGAGGGCAACGTCGCTCAACTGAATGCCACCGTCACCCACTCTGACGGCTCCTTCAGCTCTCTGTTCCCCGTGGGCAGTGAGATTTACGTCGAGGCCGAAGACAACCCGGACATGATCGGCTGGAACGGGGATACGGGGTTGCCGACGGAACCATGCAACGCCTGCCCCGCCACCATGCCACTCCTCCATGGCAACGTCAGCGTCCACGACGCCGACTGCCCGGGGTGCGCGGGGACGCCGTGCACACCACCCCCTCCGACCACCACAACCACCACCACGACGACGACGACCACTTCGACGACTACGACTACGACCACCTCGACGACCACGACGACGCTCCCGTGCGTACCGGACTGCACGAACCGGGTCTGCGGCGATGATGGGTGCGGCGGCTCCTCCTGCGGGCACTGCGCCCCGTGCCACACGTGCATGGACGGCGCCTGCGTGACGGTCCTGGACAACACCGGCTGCGGAGGTGGCCAGTGCTGCGGGGGAACGTGCATCGACACC
>QHVD01000539.1:2174-3938 GCA_003222235.1 Gemmatimonadota bacterium
ATCTGCGCCGCACCGGAAACCTGCGGCGGCGGCGGCACGCCGGGTGAGTGCGGCTGCACGCCGTTTACGTCGTGCCCCGCTGGGCAAACGTGCGGGACCGCCCCGGATGGCTGTGGCGGCACGCTCAACTGCGGCAGCTGCACGCCTGGCCAGGGTTGCTGCAACGGAACCTGCGCAATGCTAAACACCACGACGAACTGCGGGAGCTGCGGGAACAGCTGCACTGGCAGCCAGGTTTGCTGCCAACCGCAAGCGGTGGCCCCATTCGCCTGCCTTGACCCGAGCATGTGTACTTGAAGCGCGCCCGGAGCGCGGCCACACCCTCCGAGACAACCCGAGCGGGGCTGACCCTCCTGGTCGGCCCTGGCCTTGCTCGTAAAGCCGGGTGACACGTGCGAGGAAGCGCTCGACGGTCGCCTGCGCCACCGTGATCCGGTCGGGCCACAGGTGGTAGCCCAGGAAGTCGAAGCCCTTCTCGACCCGCCCGATGAAGGTCTTGTTCGGGTCCTTCTCCAAGCCGAGCGTCGTGAAGATACGGTTGAGCAGCGCGACGGCTCTCCGCAGTTTCCACCGCGTCGGGGTGAGCACCACCCTCTACGTCCGTGCGGTGCGGGGAGGTTCGTGATCGGATCGGCAGCGCGAGCGAGCACCGCCGCTGCGCTGTGAGTGCGACGGGGGGCTGTCTCGCGGGCAGCCGCCGTCTCGGCGCTCATGGGCTCGCGCCCGCCACCTTCACCGCAACGTGAGGGGCGGTCCAAAAACCCTCGCGTCAGCCGGATCGGTCAGGCCACGTCCCTTCGAGGATTTTCAGCTGCCCTGACCGCTTTCCGCTGCCGCTCCAGAACCACTCGTTTCTGGTGCACGGGGCTCGCGGGAACGAGACTGCCCGTTGGCTGTCGCGGCGAGGTGGTGAGCGCCTCGCCCTTCGCCGCCCTCGTTGCCGATCATGAACGTCGGGTGGTAGTCGTGGCCTATGGACCTCGCGACGGTAGACCACCTGCTCACCACCACCCGGGTCGTCCGAAGGCGACTCGATCTGTCACGTCCCGTCGAGCCAGAAGTCTTGGAACGCTGCATCGAGATCGCGCTCCAGGCGCCCACGGGGTCCAACGCCCAGGGGTGGCACTTCGTCGTCGTGACGGACGCCGACAAGCGTGCGGCACTGGCAGACCTCTACCGCCGGGGATTTGATCTCCTGGCGGATACCTATGCTTCCGGGCTGCCCTACCCCGAGGGCGACCTTCGTGCGCGGCAGTTCCCGCGCATGTACGAGTCCGCCGCCCACCTACGGGACCATCTCCAACAGGTGCCGGTCCTGATCGTCCCCTGCATCGAGGGGCGATTCGAGACGGCGGGTGTGGCGATTCAGGCGTCGCTCTACGGCTCCATCCTGCCGGCGGTCTGGTCCCTCATGCTGGCATTGCGTGCCCGTGGCATCGGTTCGGCGTGGACGACAGACCATCTGTTCTTCGAGTCCGAGGCGGCCAATATCTTGGGCATCCCGGAGAGCGTCACTCAGGTGGCGCTCCTCGCGGTCGCGTACTTCACCGGGCAGGACTTCAAGCCGGCCCAGCGCCTCCCCGCCCGTGAGCGCACGCACTGGAATGGGTGGGGCGTTCATCGTTGACGCTGCGCCCACATGCTCTGGCTGTCCCGGTGGCTGACGATGGCGACGTGGCTGATCTGGTTTCTGGTCTATTGGGGCGCCGGGACCCGCTCATACTTCACCCACGCCGGCCATTCATCACCGCTTGACCGCGTCTC
>QHVD01000322.1:0-9641 GCA_003222235.1 Gemmatimonadota bacterium
CGAGTAACGGCCCGCCCGCGCGGGATGAAGCCCTCGACCGTCTCAGCAGCATGCGCTTCAGCTGCGATTGCCTTCGGCGCCGCGGCGCTAGTGGGCTGGTGGCTCGACATCGACCTGCTGAGGCGCGGGGCCCCGGGGCGCGTGACGATGAACCCCGTCACGGCGGTCGTCCTCATCGTGGCCGGCGCGGCGCTGCTGCTCTCGGCAGAGCCGGACCGTCCGCCTCCGGCTCGGCGGCTCGCCCAGGGCTTGGCTGCTCTCGTCGTCCTGGTCGGTGGTGCGCGGTTGGGGGCCTATCTCTCGGCCTGGAATGTCCCCCTGGATGGCCTGCTGTTTCCTGCGCGCGTCGCCGCCGTCGGCTCTCGGTTGGCCCAGCTCGCCGCGTTGAACTTCGTCCTCACCGGGTTGGCACTCGCCCTCTTGCGCCTGGAAGGTCGTCGGGTCCACGCCGTCCTGCAGACCCTGCTTCTCGGGTCGGGCCTCACAACCCTGGCCGCCTTGCTCGGGCATCTCTACGGGGCGGACATGCTGCACGGCCCGATGGCTCTGAACACAAGCCTCGCGTTCCTCGCCCTCACGACCGGCGCTCTGTTTGCGCGTCCCGACGAGGGGCTCGTGGCGCTGTTGCGAGGCGACACTCCGGCCGGGGCGCTCGTCCGGCGACTGCTGCCCGCCGTCGTGCTGATCCCCGTGGTGCTGGGCTGGCTCCGGCTGCTCGGCCAGAAGGCCGGGCTCTACGAGACGGAAGGCGGCTCCGCGCTCTTCGTCGTCACCACCATTGTCGCTCTGGCGGGACTCACATGGTGGAGCGCGCGCTCCATCGAGCGCGCCGATGCCCGCCGGCGCGAGGTGGAAGGAGCCCTTCGCGGATCGGAGGGACGGTTTCGCACGCTGGCGGCGTCTGCAAACGACGCGATCGTGTCCGCCGACGCTGCCGGCCTGATCACCTATTTCAATCCCGCGGCCGAACGCATCTTCGAGTACGGGGCGAGCGAGCTTGAGGGACGTCCGATCACCATGCTCATGCCCGACCGATACCACGACGCCCATCTGGCGGGACTGGCACGTTACCTGGCCACGGGCGAAGCCCACGTGATCGGGAGAACGGTCGAGCTCACGGGGCGCAAGAAGGACGGATCTGAGTTCCCGGTCGAGCTGTCGCTCGCAAGTTGGCGGGAGGGAGCGCGGCAGGTCTTCACCGGGATCTTGCGCGACATCACCGACCGCAAGCAGGCGGAGGACACGTTGCGCCGCTATGCCGCGCAGCTCGAGGCGGCAAACTCCGAGCTCGACGCCTTCGCCTACTCGGTGTCGCACGACCTCCGCGCGCCGCTCCGCAGCATCGATGGCTTCAGCCGCGCCGTGCTCGATGATTGCGGCGATCAGCTCGACGAAACCGGACGGGCGCACTTCGGCCGCATCCGCGATGCGGCCCGCCGGATGGCGGGGCTGATCGACGACCTGCTCAATCTGTCGCGTCTCACGCGCGCTCCCATGAAACGGGAGTCGGTCAGCCTCAGTGCCATCGCCGCCGCCGTCGCCTCGGAGTTCTGCAGAAGCGGGCCGGGGCGGGCGGCGGAATGGGTCATCGCTCCCGGCCTGCTGGCCGACGGGGACCCGCGGCTGCTGCGGGTGGCGCTCGAGAACCTGTTGGAGAACGCCTTGAAGTACTCTCGCAGCCAGCCGCAGCCGCGCATCGAGTTCGGCCGCAGCTTGGCCAACGGCTCGCAGGCGTACTACGTTCGCGACAACGGAGCCGGGTTCGACATGGCGTACCGCGACAAGCTGTTCAAACCGTTCCAGCGGCTGCATCCCGCCGGCGAGTTCGAGGGGAGCGGGGTCGGCCTCGCGACCGTCGCCCGGGTCATCAGGCGCCACGGAGGACGCATCTGGGCGGAGGGGGAAGTTGGGCGCGGAGCGACGTTCTATTTCACTCTGGCGCCGGACCAGACGCCGCAGCCATGACGGACAAGATGATTCTACTGGTCGAGGATAACCGGGACGACGAGGCACTGACGCTCCGTGCCCTGAGGAAGAATCGCATCACCAACGAGGTCGTCGTGGTGCGCGACGGCGCGGAGGCGCTCGAGTATCTGTTCGGGACGGGCCGGTACGAGGGTCGCGATACGACCGTCATGCCCGACCTCATCCTGCTCGATCTGAAGCTCCCGAAGGTCGACGGGTTGGAAGTCCTGCGCCGCTTGCGCGCCGACCAGGGAACGCGCTCGCTGCCCGTGGTCATTCTGACGTCGTCGACCGAGGAGCAGGACGTGCTCAAAGGCTACGGTCTGGGCGCCAACAGCTACATTCGCAAACCGGTCGACTTCGACGAGTTCACGGAGGCCGCTCGGCAGCTCGGCGTCTATTGGCTGGTCCTCAATCAGGGCCCGCCGAAGCAGAGAGGGCCGTAGCTCTCAACGCGCGAGGCCGCTGGATGATCGTCTATCTGAACGGCCGATATGTGGATCGGACGCGGGCGACCGTCGCCGTGGACGATCGGGGCTTTCTGTTCGGCGACGGCGTGTACGAGGTGACACGAGCGCGGAACGGCCGGCTCTTCGAAGCCGCGCGACACCTGAGGCGGCTCGAGCGGGGACTGGATGCGCTCGCCGTCGCGCTCCCGCCGGCGCTCGACTCGACGGCCCTGCTCGAGATTTCCGAACGGCTGCTCCGCGACAACCGGCTCGACGACGGCGACGCCACGGTCTATCTGCAGATCACTCGCGGATCGGCCGAGCCCCGCACCCACCATTTCCCCCCTGCCGGCACGCCGCCGACGGTGTTCCTGAGCGCCAACCCGCTCGCCGTACCGGACGACGTGCGGGCCCGGGGCGCGACCGCGATCACGACCCCGGACCTGCGCTGGGAGCGCTGCGACCTGAAGACGGTCCAGCTCCTCGCCAACGTGCTGGCGAAGCAGCAGGCCGTGGCCGCCGGGGCGTTCGAGGCGATCCTGGTGCGTGACGGCATCGCGACCGAGGGTGCGAGCACCAATCTGCTCGCCGTGATCGACGGGGCGATCCGCACGCATCCGGCAGACCACCGGATTCTGCCCGGCGTCACGCGCGAGGTCGTGCTCGAGCTCGCGACCGAGCTCGGGGTCGGCGCGTCTGAAGCCCCATTGTCCGTCCGCGAGCTCTTCGGGGCGAGCGAGCTGTTTCTCACGGGGACGACGGTGGACGTGATGCCGGTGGTGCAGGTCGACGGGCGCGCCATCGGCGGTCACCGCCCCGGCCCGGTGGCGCGGGAGCTCCACGCGGCGCTGCGCGCGCGCCTGGTCCGAGACACCACCCGGGCGCCCGCGCTCTGACCCGTCGCCGCGCGCCCGCGCTGATGGATCCTGCAACCTGGCTCCCGTTCCTCCACCAGCTCGCCGACCGCGCCGACGAGATCGCCCTGCGCTTCTTCAGGGCCAACGGGCTCCGGGTCGAGGAAAAGCCCGACTCGAGCCCGGTCACCGAGGCGGACCGCGCGATCGAGACGATGGCGCGCGCCTGGGTGGGCGAGCGTCATCCCACCCTCGGCATCTGCGGGGAGGAGCAGGGCGAACGAGTGGGAGCGGGCGATGCGCGCCTGATCATCGATCCCATCGACGGCACCCGCAACTTCGTGCGGGGAATCCCCGTGTTCGCAAGCCTGCTCGCCATCGAGGCGGCGGGCGAGGTGATCGCGGGCGTGGTGAGCGCTCCGGCGCTGCACGCTCGCTGGCACGCCGCGCGGGGTCACGGCGCGTTCGGGCACGGGCGCCGGATCCACGTCTCGGGCGTCCGGGAGCTGGCGCGGGCATCGCTGTTTCACGGCAACCTCGGCCCGGGAGAGGGTGCGCCGGGCCGAGGCGGGCCCCCACCCGGTATCCTGGCGCTGATCCGGTGCGTGGAGCGCACCCGGGGCTTCGGCGATTTCTACCAGCACATGCTGGTCGCGGAAGGCGGGGGCGAGATCGCGATCGATCCGGTCATGCACCCGTGGGACATCGCCGCGGTGCAGGTGATCGTCGAGGAAGCGGGCGGGCGGGCCACCACGCTGGACGGCGAACGGTCGATCTACGGGGGCAGCCTCGTCACGTCCAACGGACCGATGCACCAGGCGGTGCTCGACCTGTTGGGATAAGGCAGACGCCTAGACGTCGAGACGCCTAGCGGCTGTGAGGGGTGAGGCCGCGGGTAGGACTACCTGCACCCTCACCGCTGCACGCGGCTAGCCGTCTCGACGTCTAGCCGTCTACCTATTTCCTGGCCGCCTCGTAGCGCTTCTGCACCTCGGACCAGTTGACCACGTTCCACCACGCCGCCACGTACTCGTTTCTCCTGTTCTGGTATTTCAAGTAGTACGCATGCTCCCATACATCGAGCCCGAGGATGGGAATCTTCCCGTCCATGACCGGGCTGTCCTGGTTCGCCGTGCTGAGCAGCTCGAGTTTGCCGCCCGCCACGACGAGCCAGGCCCAACCCGAGCCGAACCGGGTCATCGCGGCGTTCGACAGCTGCTCCTTGAACTTCGCGAAGTCGCCGACGGTCTTCCTGATCGCGTCCGCGAGGACGCCGCTCGGCTCTCCGCCGCCGCCCTTTCCGGCAGGCGCCATGATCGTCCAGAACAGCGAGTGGTTGTGATGGCCGCCGGCGTTGTTGCGGACCGTGGTACGGATGTCCTCCGGGACGCCGTTGATGCCGCGCAGCAGCTCCTCGAGCGTCTTCTTGTGCAGCTCGGGGTGCTTGTCGAGCGCCGCGTTCAGGTTGTTGATGTAGGCCTGGTGGTGCTTCGTGTGATGGATCTCCATCGTCTGCCGGTCGATGTGCGGCTCCAGCGCCCCGTACTCGTACGGCAGCTTGGGCAGGGTGTGCGCCACGACCTTCTCGGCGGGTGTGACTGCTCCTGGCATGTTCTCCTCCTGCGGCAATCGGGGACGGACGTAAGATGCACGGCGGTTGCGGCGAATTCAAACCGGCTCGGGCGTGATGGGTTGCCCCGCCGGGTGCCGCCTTGTGACATTACCCTCGCAACGCGCTTTGTTCGCCGTGAGTTCCGAACGGCATCCCACCGGATGCGGGAGGTTGTTCCGTCGTGACGACGACCGCCCCCTCGATCGCGCTGCTCGCCTTCTTCCCGCTCGCCTCCACCTCGACGTGCACTGCCGAGTGCGCGTTCAGCGAGGATTCAGACCGGTTCGCGAGCGCCGGCACGGTCGTGCTTCCCATCAACGTGGACTCGGTGCCCACCTTGAGGGAGTTCAAGGCCAAGCACGGGATGAAACACCGGCGCGGCGACGCGGACCTGTTGCGCCAGATCGCGGCGCTTGAGAAATAGCCTCGTCCCTCGGGACGATAAGTGGTACCTGGGGGCGGGGGACGGGCTCGTCTGGGCCCCGCCATTCCCCGAGTGGCTGGCGGCACCGGGCTTCTGGGACGAGGCGCACCTCTTCCAATACGCCATCAGCCCGCTCTTCACCGTGACGCTCCTCGCAGACGGCGTCCCCGGGCTCCCGCCGCCCCCGCTTACGCCGCCCCCCCGATGCCTCCGCCAGCGCTGGACGCCCGCGACGCTCACCCTCGAGCACGCGGTGGGGCCGTTGCGGGCGCGCGAGGTTCGCAGCGCGCCGGGGGGCTCGCTGGCCTCCGAGTGGGTTGTGCGGAACCCCACGGCGCGAGCGGTGATGCTCGACGTGGTGGTCTGGACCGCGGTGGACGGCGCGTCCCTCGCGGCGGCGGACGTGCGCGGCGACCGTCGCGCGCTGCGGTTCGTTCGCATGGTCGCGGACCGGCAGGCCCATCGCGCGCGCGTCCAGCACCTGCTCGCGCTCGCTCCCACGGCGCAGTCGTTTGCCGCGTACCGCTCCGAGGCCTCCACGCCCACGCTGCCGCCGCGATTCGACCTCACGCCGTTCTACGACCGGTGGCGGCGGAGCGGCGGGCTCGGGAACGAGCTGCATCTCGAGGGCATCGACCCGAGGGGGCTGGTGTTTCTCGGGCTGGAGCGGCGATTTCGGATCGCGCCCGGCGCTGCCGCGACCTTCTCGGCGTCCGTGTCCCTGGCGCTCGACTGGGGCGGCGGGGCGGCGGCCGGGAAGCCCGACGGTGAGGAGCCGCGCCGGCTCGGTCGCCCGACGGCGGCCGCGGAGCGCGGGTGGCAGGAGTTCTTCGCCTCGGTGCCGGGCTTCCGCTGCTCCGACCCATACCTCGACCGTTGCTGGTGGTATCGGTGGTATGGTCTCCGGCTGAACGCGATCGCGGGCGGGATCGGGAACTACCGGTTTCCCACTGTGTGTGAAGGGATCGGCTACTTCCACTTGCCGATTACGTACAGCGCCCAGTGTCACATGCGTGAGCTGCGCTGGCTCGCCGATCCCGCGTGGGCGCGCGGGACGCTGCGGACGTTCCTGGCGCACCAGAATCCCGACGGCTCGCTCCCCGGGCGCGTGTTCGTCGATCACTTGCGGCGCAGCGACTTCTACCACGCCGACTGGGGTGGCGCGGTCGAGGCGCTCCAGGCCGTGCATCCGGATGCGGCGTTCGAGGCCGAGGTGTATCCCGGCCTCGTGCGTTATGCCGAGTGGCTGCTCCGCACACGCGACGCCGACCACACGGGGATGATCGACGTGGTGAACCAGTACGAAACGGGGCAGGAGTTCATGTCACGCTATCAGGCGGTCGATCCCGAAGCGGACCGCGCCGGCTGGGAGAGCCGCATGCGGCTGAAAGGCGTGGACGTCACCGTGTACGGCTACCGGCTGTTGCGGGCGCTGGAGCGGCTCGCAGGGCGGGTGACGCCGGCGGACGTCGCTCGCTGGCGCGAGGCCGCGAGCCGCACGGGGCGCGCCATCCTGGACAAGATGTGGGACCCGGTGGCGGAGCTGTTCTTCGACGTGAACCGGAGGACGGCGCGGCCCACCGGCGTGAAGGCCGCCGTGTGCTTCTATCCATTCGCGACCGATCTCGTGGACGCCCGGCACGTCGACGGGTTGGGGCGGCATCTGTTCGATGCCGGTGAATTCTGGACTCCGTACCCCGTTCCCTCCTCGAGCGTGGACGACCCGCTCTTCAACCCCGATGCCGAGTGGAAAGGGAAGCGACACAATTGCCCGTGGAACGGCCGGGTGTGGCCGATGACGAACTCGCACCTGATCGAGGCGCTGGCCCACGTGGTGCGCGAGCAGCGCGCCGAGTGGGCGCCGCAGCTCGGGGAGCTGGTGCGGCGGTTCGCGCGGATGATGACGTTCGACGGCGACCCCGATCGCCCTAACAGCTTCGAGCATTACCACCCCTACACCGGGCGGCCCAGCCTGTACCGCGGGATCGACGACTACCAGCACTCGTGGGTGAACGATCTCATCGTGTCCCATGTGATGGGGGTGCTCCCGGACGGGTCGAGCGGCCTGACGGTGTGGCCGCTCGCGATCGGGGTCGAGCGGGCCACGCTCGACCACGTGCGCGTCGCGGGGCGGCGTGTCAGCGTGACGCTCGAAGGCAAGCGGTTTCGCGTCAAGGTGGACGAACGGCGCGCCGGGGAGGGGCGAGTAGGGGAGCCGTTGCCGATCGTGTTCTGATAAGGAGGGGCGCATGGCGTCGGTCACGCTCCGGCGGCTCACCAAAACGTTCGATAGGGACGGGAAGCCCGCCCTTCACGACTTGACGCTGGAGGTGCGGGACGGGGAGTTCCTCGTGCTGCTCGGGCCGTCCGGGTGCGGCAAGACCACAGCGTTGCGCTGCATCGCGGGGCTGGAGGAGCCGAGCGCCGGGGAGATTCGGATCGGCGAGCGTGAGGTGACCCACCTCGCGCCCGCCGACCGCGACGTCGCGATGGTGTTCCAAAATCACGCGCTGTACCCGCACCTGACGGTGCGGGCCAACGTCGCCTTCGGGCTGGAGGTGCGCCGGGTCCCGAAGCCGGACATCGCGCGGCGGGTTCAGGAGACCGCCGAGCGGCTGGGGATAGCGGAGCTGTTGGAACGGCGCCCGGCACAGCTGTCCGGCGGACAGCGCCAGCGGGTCGCGTTGGGACGGGCGATCGTTCGCAACCCGCCTCGACGCCACGCTGCGGAGCGAGATGCGCGCGGAGCTGCTGCAGCTGCACCGCGCGCTCGGGGCCACGATGATCTACGTCACCCACGACCAGGCTGAGGCCATGACCATGGGCGAGCGCATCGCGGTGCTGCACGAGGGTCGCCTGCGCCAGCTCGGCACGCCCGCCGAGATTTACGGGATGCCGGCCGACGCGTTCGTGGCGCGGTTCACCGGCAACCCGGGGATGAATGTGTTACGCGGCCAGGGACGCGCGAGCAGTGAAGGGGAGCGGGGGGGGGCGGGCGTCGTCGATTGCGGAAGCCTGTCGGTGCCGGTCGCGCTGGAGCACTACGAGGGGGAGATCCTGCTCGGCGTGCGGCCGGAGCACGTGAGCCTCTGCGCCGTGGGTCAGGGCGTGGGGAACGCGGCGGTCCGTGTCGTGGAATCGCTCGGCGCCGAGACGCTGGTGCATGTTGACGCGGGCGGACAGACGCTCGTCGCGAAGCTGCCGGGAATGGTCGAGTTGCACGTCGGCGCCACAGTCGGGGTCCACCTCGACCGGCGGCGGCTGCATCTGTTCGACGGAGCCGGGGAGCGGCTTGAGTGACGGAGCGCTCCGGCTGGCGCGCGCTGGCCTTCGGCGGCGTCGTGCTGACCGCCCTCCTCACGCTGGCCGCCGCCCGCTGGGCGACGGCGCGCTATGAGGGCGCGCTCGCCGAACGGGCGGCGGCCACCACCGCGGCGTACCTCTCGCTCGTCACCCCCGCCGCGAAGGGCGGCGCCGGTTACGAGCTGCCGCGGCTCCTGATCGAGTCCCACGCCGTCGGCGAGCTCGCCGAGCTGACGTCGCGCGTGGAGGTGTACCATGGCACCGCGCCGCTCGTCCATGCGACCGGCTCGCCCTTGCCTCATGCGCTCCTCGAGCGGCTGCGGCGCCAGGCGGCGCCGCAGTGGAACGCCGGGGCGGCGGTCGCGCCTCTCCTCGATCGCAACGGCTGGGACGTCGTCGGCGCGATTGCCGTGTGGCCGCAGAGCGGGGCGGGGCCCTCGATCCGCACCCTCCTGGCGCTCCTGGTCGCGCTCGGCACGGGGGCCATGGCGGCGGGGGGGGCGGGGGCGGGGGCGGTCGAAAGCGGGCTGGTGCGGCGGAGGTGGTCCCTGGCGTGCTACGGGGCCGCTGCGGCGCTGCTCGCGATCGCGGCCTATGGGGACGTGCGTGGCGTCGCCGCCGATTCCACGGATCGGTGGCTCGCCGACACGCGGCTCCTGATGCAGGAGGCCATGGCCCGCGTGCCGGATGCGCGCAGCTCGCTCTCGACCCTCGCGCCGATCACGCGCGGCGCCGAGGTCGTCCCCGGGGACAGCGCCGGGCCCGCCTCGTGGCGCCGGCGGGTGAACGGCGTGGGGCACGCCGCCGTAGCCGTGCGCCTGGCTCCGGGCCGCTGGGCCGAGCTCCGCGTGCTCCCGGCGGAAACCGGCTCGGGCGGGTGGTTCGCGGTGACACTGGGACTCGCGCTGCTCGGCCCCTGCGCTGCCGCCTTCGCCGCCTGGGGCGCTCGCATGGCGACGCAGCCGCGGCGCCGGCGAGAGACAGTGACCGCCTGGGCGTTCCTCGCGCCCTCGATGCTGCATCTGGGCGTCTTC
>QHVD01000322.1:9647-18971 GCA_003222235.1 Gemmatimonadota bacterium
CATCTGGCCGTCTTCTCCTTCGCGCCGATCCTGTTCGCGTTCTACCTCGCGATGCGCCGCTGGAGCCTGGTCGAGCCGGTGAGACCGTTCGTGGGGGTCGCCAACTTCGCCCGGATGCTGCACGATCCCCTCGTCTGGATCTCACTCCGCAACACCCTCCTTTACGTCCTCTACGTCCCGGTATCTGCTGCGATCGCTCTCGGGGTAGCCCTGGCCCTGAGCCGCAGCGCCTGGGGGGCGCGCGCCGTCCGGACCATGTTCTTCCTACCCTATGTCTCGTCGGTCGTGGCGGTCACGCTGGTATGGCAGTGGATGTACCATGCGGACTTCGGCCTGATCAACCATCTGCTGTCCTTCGTCCACGTCCGACCCGTGGACTGGCTCGGGAACCCGAAGACGGCGCTCCTTGCCGTGATGGCGGTCTCCGTCTGGGTGCAGCTCGGCTATCAGATGACCGTGTTCCTCGCCGGGCTCAACGGGATTCCGCAGACCTACCTGGACGCCGCGCGGGTCGATGGCGCCGGCGCCTGGCAACGGTTCTGGAAGGTCACGTTCCCCCTGCTCCGACCGGTGACGCTGTTCGTGCTCGTCACCGACGTCATCGGGTCGTTTCAGGTCTTCACCTACGTCTACGTGCTCACGGAAGGCGGGCCGCTGCATGCCACTGACGTCATCGCCTACCGGATCTACCAGACCGCTTGGGAATTCCTGCAGTTCGGCTACGCGAGCGCGCTGGCGGTCCTCTTGTTCGTGGTCCTGTTCGCCGTGACGCGGGTGCAGTTCCGACTGCTCGGCAGGCGGGTAGAGTATGCCTGAGACAGGCGCAAGCCGTAAGCCGCAAGGCGCAAGGCGTAAGCCGCAAGGCGCAAGCTGGATGGCGGGCGGTGCGGTGCTCGTGCTCGCCCTGACCATGGTGGTGCCTTTCCTTTATATGGTCTCCACCGCGCTGATGGGAGAAGGCGACGTGCTGCGCTACCCCGGGCCGCTCGTCCCGGTCAGCCCGCACCTGGGGAACTTTGGCGCCGCGCTCACCGCGCTGCCGTTCGCGCGCTTCTTTCTCAACACGGCGATTTTGTCGGTCTCTGTGGTGGCGGGACAGCTGGTCACGAGCACGACTGCCGCGTACGCGTTCAGTCGTCTGCGCTTCCCGGGGCGCGACCGCGTGTTCATGGCGTACCTCTCGGTGCTGATGGTGCCGGCGGTCGTGCTCCTCATTCCGCGCTTCCTGATCATCAACGCTCTCGGCTGGGTGGACACGTACGCCGGACTGATCTCGACCGAACTGGTGTCGGTATGGGGCATCTTTCTGCTGCGGCAGGTCTTCCTGACGCTGCCCCGCGACCTCGAGGACGCCGCGCGGCTCGACGGCGCGGGGGAGTGGACCATCTTTTGGCGCGTCGTGCTCCCCCTCTCCAAGCCCGCGCTGGCGACGGTCGCAGTGTTCGCGTTCGCGAACCAGTGGAAGAGCTTCCTATGGCCTCTCATCGCCACCCGCTCGACCGAGATGCAGGTGGTGGAAGTGGGACTTGCGACCTTTCATGGGCTGTACTACGCGAATTGGCCGTACCAGATGGCGGTAGCGGTCACCGCCGTGGCTCCGCTGGCGGCGCTCTATTTCGTTGCGCAGAGATACTTCATTCGCGGGATTGAGTTGACAGCAGACGGCTAGACGTCGAGACGGCTAGCGGTATACAGGGAGGAGTGAACAGGTAGGCCTACCTACACGCTCACTCCCAACCGCCGCTAGCCGTCTCGACGTCTACCCGTCTCGCCGTTTAGCCGTCTCGCCGTCTAGCCGTCTATCTGTTATCTACTGCCTGAGCGGAAGCTCAGCTCCCACCTGATATCCCTCCCATCTCCCCCCGCGGCCCACTCGAGCACCGCATGACCCGACTCCAATCTGTTCACGGTGCAGGGCACGTCCGCCGTACACCGGCCCGGCCTCATGCCTTTGGGTACGGCGATCGTTACCGCGTACCTCCGGCCGTCCAGGTTCACGGACTTCGCCCGCAGCGTGCGTGTCCCGGCGTCCCAGGTCTCGTCCGCGATATCCACGGCGCCCTGCACGACATGGCGCGTGCTGCCGATCACCCGCGGCCGCGCGGCGGCGGGACGGATGGCGACGGTGAGCGCGCTGTGCGGGTCGAGCCGCGTGCCGAGCGTGTCCCGCAGGTCCATGCGCGGGACGTCCTGCCACACGTCGTAGGCGTCGAACCTGGCGCCCGTGATGCCGAGCGCGGCCAGCGGCACGGACATGTCGCGCGGATCGTCGTCCCAGTTCACCAGTACGACCGTCCACCAGCGCGGCGCTCCCTCGACGACCCAGGTCGAGGGCGGCGACTCACGACGCACGCTCCAGATCCCTCCTCCGCCCCCGCCGTCGTAGACCCGCACGGCGAGCACGTTCTGACCGCCCCAGTTGAGCGCGTCCGTTGGCACGCGGTAGCGCCGGTACGTCGACCACTCGCTGCGGTACCGGGGTGGGAAGTCTCCAGTCTGGCCGACCCTCACGCCGTTCACGAACGTCTCGTCGACATCGTCGATCTTCCCGAGCTCGAGGTATAGCGACCGCCCTCGACCGCCCTCGACGGGCCTCGACCACCCGGGTGGAGGGGCGGGGAGCGGGAACCGCGTGCGGTACCACGCAAACCCGTCGTAGCTCGGGTGTCCCGCTTCCTCCCACCGCTGCGGCACGGCGATCGTCTCCCACGCCGCTTCGTCGAAGTCGCGCGTCCCGTAGGTCGCGTCATCCCCCGTGCGAAAGTGCCACGGGCCGGGGAGGGGATAGGCGTCGTCGCCCATCAGGATGGCGGGCGCGACTTCCCGCGGCAGGGCCGCGGTGTCGAGCGGGTGTCCCATGACGGGGGCGACGGGAACCGTGCGCTGGAGCAGGGGCACCCGGTCGGGTGGCAGCTTCGGGAGGTTGTCGGAAAAGAGAGTGAGACCGCCCGAGACGGCCACGAGCGCGGCCCATGCCTGCGCCTCGCTCACGGAGAGTGGGGGGCGCACGACGAGGCAGTCGGGGTCGTTGAGCCAGGTGGCTCGGTGATAGAAGCTGCGCAAGCCGGCGGCGCGAGCCGGCGCCTGCACCCCGCCCCAGTCGGCGTCCACATCGGTTCCGATCCGCATCCCGTTCACGTACCCGACGGCGTGCTGCAGCGGCGCCCCGCATCCGACCAGGAACGCCTCCGTGCCGAGGCCGTCGCGGAGCGCTGCGAGCCCCTTGCGGTAGGCCTCGGCGTGGGTCAGGCCGCCGTAGTGGGCCTCGCCGGCGGTGGCCCAGAGCAGGAAGTCGATCTTCAGGTAGTCGTAGCCCCACTCCCGCACCGCGCGCCGCGCCAGGTCGAACAGCCACTGCTGGACCTGCGGGTGGGCGCCGTCGACGGAGTGAATCTTGCCGCCCCAGTCGCTTCGCGTGTCCCACACGATCGGCCCATCGGCATTCTTGAGCAGCCACTCCGGGTGCGCGGCCGGAACGCCCGAGCGCTCGGCGACGGCGAACGGCGCCACCCACAGCCCCGCCTTGAAGCTTCTGGCGTGGATCTGGTCGGTGAGCCAGCGGTGGCCGTGCGGAAACTTGTCGTTGGTCTCCCAATCGCCGGTTGCCTTCTGATAGCCGTCGTCGAGCTGGATGTAGCGGAAGAAGCGCCGGTCGAAGTTCGCGGCGCAGAATTCCACATTGGCGATCACATCCGCTTCCGTGACGTTGCCGAACAGCTCGTACCACGAGCACCACCCTGCCGGCGCGACGGCGGAGGCGAGCCGCTCCCGGTCTACGGTGGAGGTGGGGGAGAAGAGCGTAGCCAGTGCCGCGAGTCCGTCGCCGGCGGGCTCGTAGCAGAGGCGCAGGCGGGAGCTGTCTCCCTCCGGCCGCAGCGGGCGGGCCGGCAGCCAGTCGCTGACAGCTTCGAGCCCATCGTGGGACAACTTCACCTTCGCCTCACCCGGCTCCCCCGGCTCGAAGCCGAGCCCAAGCCCCGCGTCGCCGCGCGTGAGACCGAGCGCACCGTGGCTCAGGACGTCGGGCATGTCCGCTGCGGACGAGACGGCGACCACCAGGCACGGGCTCCACGAGTGATAACCGTTGACGAGGGCGATCAGGGGACCCGTCCCCGTCAGGGTGTCGGCCTCGGCCGCCTGGAGGAATCGGACGCCCCGAACCGCCGGCAGGTAGCGATCGGGATAGATGGTCACGGTGACCGCGGCCTGGGGCGCCGCCGCCTCTCCAGCCGCCAGGAATTCGACTTCGATGAAGACCCCAGCCGCGCGGCCACGGACCACCACCGCTTGACCGCCGGCAGGCCGGCGGGTTCCCACGGTGCTATCTTGCAAGTCGGCGAGTGTGACGAGTTGGTCCCCGACCCAGACGCCCACCGCGGCGTCCTTGATCAAGAGACGGGGCTGGCCTTCGCTGGAGTACCAGAGCGACCAGCGGCGCTTCTCGTCGAGTTCGAACCGCAATCGGCCCGACCCCGCCGCCCCGGGGGGCCGGGGGGCGTCGAGGGTGGTCAAGGGCCGAACGAGGGCGCTGGAGGCGGCACCGGTGAGGAGCACGAATGTGCGTCGGTCCATGATCCCAATGTTGGTGACCCTGTTGACTTTGTCTACGCCGCTCGCAGGACAGTCAGGGGGGCGGGGCGGGCGGGGCGGGCGCGGGGCGTGGGTGTTCGGTTTTGCCGGGACGCTGGGCGGCGGGTGGCAGGTGGAAGCGGCCGACGTCGGGTACGCGCGCGTCGTGGCGGCCGGTCCGCTGCGCGTGGCCACGCTCGCCGCGCGGGTCGGTTCCTTCATCGACGAGGGCGCGATCATCGGCGGCTCGCGGGGCTTCCTCGCCGGGCTGACGCTGGGCGGCCGCACCAAGCCCGTGCGGCTGGCGGATCTCGGCACCGAGACGAGCACGAGCGAGGTCGGCGCGGACCTCGCCATCGAGGCGACCGGCTACCTCGGCGCCCACTCACCGCTGCCGCAGGGGCCGTCCTGGGGCGGTGTCACGCTGCTCCCGGGCGTGTGGTTCGGCGATGCGCAAGGCTTCCGGATCGGCCTGCTCTTCGGGCCCACGGTCTACTTCGGCCGGAGCGGCGACGTGCATCCATTCCTCGGACTGAGATTCGAGGCGCCGCTGGCGCGCCGGGAGCGCTAACCCTAGGTGAGCGGCCACATGCTCGCTCCGTCTCTCGATAACGAGCATCCCGGTATCCGGGTCATCGGAGAGGTCGCATCGGTTCTGCAGGCGGGGATCGCCACCGGTGGAGCGCTGCACGGCGTCGTCAGCGCGCTGCGGCGCGGCCTCGGCTTGCGTCGCTGCCGTCTCTGGCTCCGAACGCCTGACGGCACGCGCTACACCGCCGTGACGACGCCCGGAGACGAGGCCGAGTTCCCCGGTGTGGCCCCGCCCGTCGCGGAGTGGGTGCGGCGGGGCCTGCAGCGCGAGGGCATCCCGGGCGGGTCGATTCTGCGCGTCCCCCTGGTGTGCGAGGACGAGCCCCTCGGCGCGCTGGAAGTCGTCATTCCGACCGGCCGCTACGAGACGGTCGCCCACGACGTGGTGGTCGTCGTCGCGCGCGTCCTCGCTCCCATGCTCGCCGCCACTGAGCTGTCGCAGGATCTCGCCTCGGAGGTCGCGCTCCGCACGCACGAGATGGAGGCGCAGCGGAGCTTCGCCGCCCAGATCGTCGACTCCCTGCCCGTCGGGCTGTACGTGATCGATCGCGGCTACCGGATCCGGGCGTGGAACCGCAAGCGGGAGACGGGCACGCAGGGTATATCGCGTGAGGATGCGATGGCGCGCGAAATCTTCGAGGTGCTGGACCGCCAGCCGCGGGACCTGCTGAAGCGCGAATTCGACCGCGTGTTCGACACGGGCGAGGTCCAGCAGGTCGAGGTGGCGTCCAGCGCGAGCGGCGAAACGCGCTACTATCGCATCACCAAGATCCCGATGCGGCAGGACGGCGAGCACATCTCCCACGTCATCACCGTCGGCGAGGACATCACCGATCGGCGCCTGGCGCAGCAGCGCCTCACCGAAACGGACAAGCTGGCCGCGCTGGGGCAACTCGCCGCCGGCGTGATGCACGAGATCAACAACCCGCTCGCCACGATCCTGGCCTGTAGCGAGGCGCTGTCGTTGCGCGGCGAGGAGCTTCCAACCGGCGAGCGCCGCGCGCTTGCGGAGTACCTCAACATCATCGACAAGGAAGTCCAGCGCTGCCGGCGCATCGTGGAGAGCCTGCTCGACCTCTCGCACCCCACGCCGCGTGACAAAGCGAAGGTGGACGTGAACGCCGTCGTGGAGGAAACCCTGTTCCTGCTCAAGCACCACGCGCGCTTCAGGCAGGTGGCCGTGGTGCGGGAGCTCACCCCGGGGCTCCCGACCCTGCTCGCCGACCGGGAACGCCTGATCCAGAGCTTCATGGCCCTCATGCTGAACGCGATGGACGCCATGGACTCGCGCGGCAAGCTGACCGTGCGCAGTCGCGTGAACCCCGAGCGCCGGGACGAGATCCTGCTCGAGTTCATCGACACCGGGACGGGGATCAAGCAGGAGGACCTGCCCAAGATCTTCGAGCCGTTCTTCACCACCAAACCCCAGGGGCGGGGCACGGGCCTGGGCCTCTCCATCAGCTACGGGATCATCGCCGAACACCGGGGGCGGATCGAAGTCGAGTCGCAGGTCGGCGTCGGTTCGAATTTCAGGGTGTATCTCCCGGTGGGATGAAGATCCTCGTCATCGAAGACGACAAGACCGTCGGGCAGTACGTCAAGCGGGGTCTGGTCGAGGCCGGGTCTCACGTCGATCTGGTCGGCGACGGCGCGGAGGCGCTGCGGCTCGCGTCCGGCGGGCACTACGACCTGCTCGTGCTCGACCTGCGGCTGCCGGCGACCTCCGGCCTGGAGGTGCTGCGCACCCTGCGTGACCGCGGCGACGGCGTGCCCGTGCTCGTCCTCACCGCCCAGGATGCCGTGGACTCCAAGGTCCAGGCGCTGCGGATGGGCGCGGACGACTACGTGACGAAGCCGTTCTCTCTGGTGGAGCTGCTGGCGCGGGTGGAAGCGCTGGGACGCCGGCCCAAGGAGATGGTGCCGCCCCTGCTCAAGGTCGCCGACCTCACGCTCGACACCGGCAGCCGCGAAGTGCGGCGGGGCGGCAAAGCCATCGAGTTGACCCCCAAGGAATACGCTGTCCTCGAGTACCTGATGCGCCACCACGGGCGCGTCATGCCGCGCACGCTCATCACGGAGTACGTTTGGGATTACCACTTCGACCCCGGCACGAACATCGTGGACGTGGTGGTCACGCGGCTGCGCAAGAAGATCGATCACGCACGCGAACCCAAGCTCATCCACACCGTGCGGGGCGTGGGCTACGTCGTGAAGGCGTGAGATGCAGACGATCCGCGGCCGGCTCACGGCCTGGTACTCGATCGCGCTGGCGCTGACCCTCGCCGCCTTCGCCGCCGTGTTGTACGGCGCCCGGCGCGCCGCCTCCTATCAGGACCTCGACCAGCGCATCCAGTCCGAAGCGGCGCTCACCGGCGGGATCCTCACCGAGAGCTACCGGGCCCGCGGCGTGCTGGTGCGCGGCGACACCGCGGGGCGTCCGGTGCTGATCCCCGACCTCGCGGCGCTGCTCGAAGCCGTCCCCGACTACCTCATCATCACCGCGCGCGACGGGAGCCTGCTGTTCGCCTCCCCTGACGCGCGGGCCCTGACCTTCCAGCAGGTGGAGCAGCTGCGGCTGGTCGCCGCCGCCCCGATTTCGGGCCGGACGTCGGGGGCTCTGCAGCTCGAGCCCGACGGGCCGAAGCTCCACTACGCGCTGCGCTATGTGACCGACGCCGGCCCCCAGTTCGGCGCAATCCTCGCCGGCGCGAACCTGCGCAGCGCCGAGCTCAGCGCCGAGCAGCTACTCTCCACCATCGCGCTGATCCTGCCGCTCGGCCTCGTGACCGCGCTGCTGGTGGGGTCGTGGATCGCACGCCACGCCCTCGCGCCCGTGGACCGGATCATCACCGAGGTCCGCGAGATCACCGACGGGCGCAGCCTGCACCGGCGACTCGCGGAGCCGATGGTCAAGGACGAGCTGGGGCGGCTCACCGAGACCCTCAATCAGATGATGACGCGGCTCGAGCGGAGCTTCGCGGCGTTGCGCCGCTTCACCGCCGACGCGAGCCACGAGCTCAAGACCCCGCTCACCGTGCTCCGCGCCGGGGTCGAGCGCGCCATCACCATGCCCAGCCTGCCATCCGAGGCGCTGGCGGCGCTCGAGGAGACGCTCCAGGAGATCAACCGCATGACCGAGCTCGTGGAGGCGCTGCTCATGCTCGCGCGCGCGGACGAGGGGACCGCCCCGTTGCATCGGGAGACCGTCGATCTGCGGGCGATCGTCGAGGAGACGGGCGAAACCGGCGAGCTCCTCGCCGCAGAGGCCGCGGTGAACATGGAGGTCGCGACACCGGCGGACCCCGTGATCGTTCCCGTGGATGCGAGCCGCATCCGTCAGCTCATCCTCAACCTGCTCACCAACGCGGTGAAATACACGCCCGCGGGCGGCAGCGTGCGCCTGCAGCTCGGGCCTTCGAATGGGCGCGTGACCCTCACCGTCGCGGATTCGGGCGTCGGCATCGCGCCGGGCGACCTGCCGCACATCTTCGACCGCTTCTGGCGCGCCGACTCCGCCCGCACCCGCACGGGCGAGCGCTCCGGCACCGGGCTCGGTCTCGCCATCTGCAAGTGGATCGCCGAAGCCCACGGCGGCACGATCGACGTGCAGAGCCGCCCGGGACGGGGGACGACGTTCACGGTGACGTTGCCGCGGGAGACGACGGCGCCGACGCCCGGCGGACCCTCATCGTAATCGACTTCCGCTCGGGGCTCCGGCGCTAGGCGAGCGTCTTTAAAGACGCGCGGTTGCGCGGTGCGGCCCGCGACCTGGTATCCGGTTTGCGCTACCGCACCGCGGGTTTTGAGGGGTCGCCCAGGCCGAGCCCGGATCCAGATCCGGTTCGAGTTGCGGGGTGAAGGTGCGGGCCAGAGGAGAGCGACGGGCTGTGGCGTGGGGTCCACACGCGACAGAACGAGATCGTCAACAACACGTCACGCGGCTGTCATCATTTTGTAATGCTCGTTCCACTAGCGGGCTAGCTCCAATCGCGAGTATTACATAGGTACCGAGCACCGGAGGATCGCGCCTGTGTTTGACACCCTGATCGAGTCCAAGCGCAAGAAGAACCGCAAGAAAGGCCTCGGCGTCGGGTTCGTATCGCTCAGCATCCATGCCGCCATCATCGCGGCGGCTGTGGCCGCGACACTGCACGCCGGTCAGGC
>QHVD01000323.1 GCA_003222235.1 Gemmatimonadota bacterium
GCTGATCCTGGTGATCGACGGCTTCACGGTGCTTTCCCTGTTCCGCCTGCGGCGCCGCGAGCCGCGGGCTCCCTTCAGCGTCCCCCTGTATCCGTGGGTTCCCTTGCTGTTCGTCGCCGTGTATGGGGCGTTGTTCGTGGGGACGGCGCTGGCGCAGCCGAAGCTGGTCCTGGTGGCCCTGGTGGTGCTGGGTGCGGCGTGGGGGGGAAGCTGGGCGGTAGAGGGCGGTAGAAGACGGTAGAGGACGGTAGTGTGGACGGGCGACCGGGGGGGGGGACGGCTCAATGAGTCATGTGAAGCATCGGCGGATTGCTCTCGCCCGGGCGCCAGAGCGTGTCGTACAGGTCCTGTTGGTACACCGAATCCTGCGGGTCCACCGGGGGCCAGGTCATCCCCCGGTCGGGCAAAAACAGCCCCCCCACGGCTCCCATGCCACCGTCAGGAAGCACCTGTCCCGTCGGATTCTCGTACACGGCCGTGATGCGGTACCTGTGCTCGGGCACGATGTGCACGCCCAAGCGGTTCCAGCGGTAGAACCGCACCACGGGCAGGGACACCACGGCCCCGAGCGAGTCGGTGCGCGGATGCTCGTGCCAGATGACTTCTCCCGTCGTCACGTCCCGCAGTTCGATGCTCACGCCATGGTCGTGCACGTGCCCGCCCATCCCGAGGAGCGTCCCCGGGATCGCCGGGCTGCTCTCCCAGGAGCGGACGGTACGGCCGGGTGGGAGATCGAAGGCCTTGCTCCCGCCCGGTCGCTCGCCGAGCGGGTACTGCACGTCCATCCCCCAGGGATATACGCGGAACAGCGGCCACGGGCGATGCGCGGGGACGTAGCGGAGCACGAGCCGGACACGCACGCCGCGATACGCGACGGGGCTCTCGTTGCCGAGCATCGCGCTCGCGATCATCCGTTGCCCGCGCTCGAACGGCAGCCCGAACAGGAGCGGCGGCACGCTCGCGGCGGGTGTCTCCTTGCTTGCGGCCATCACGTGCAGGCCGATTGGAAGGAACAGCTCGCGCCGGTCCGGATCCCTCAAATTGAAGTGATGCAGGAGCGCCTTCGGGAGCACGCGCGGACCTGAGTCCACGACCTCTACGCGATAACTCCAAACCGAGCCGCTTACGGGCATCTCCACCTCGAAAATTGGCTCGAGAACCATCGTCATGTCGTGCTCCCGGGCGGCCGCGAGGTCCACCGGCGGGAGCTCGACGACGAGCTCGTGGCGTGCCGAATCCACCAGCACTGTGGCGCGGGGCAGGATGGGCAGGACCGCCCGCCGTGATCGGGGAGCGCGAGGCGGGCCCGCAGGATTGCCAGGGTGTTTGCGCCCGTCGCCGGCGAGCGCAAGCGCGGGAATAGCGGCGAACAGGAGGAAGGCAAGCCGTCGCAATGGGAACATGGCGCGCAAAGATATCACCGAGCTCATTCCTCCGCCTCGAGCCCCTCGATGCGGTGCAGCTCCTGCTGGCTCGGCCGGGCACCGGCCGGCCGATACATGATCACGCGGGCCCGCTCGAGCGTGATCAGGCCGCCTCCGATCATCTCGTCCAGCTCCGGAAGGATGGACTGAATCGCCTCTTCCGTCTCCACGATCTCGAGGATCAGCGGCAGGTCGAGGGACAGCCGCAGCACCTTGTCGGTGTGCATCTTGCTGCTCGCGCCGAAGCCCGCGACGCCGCGCAACACCGTGGCGCCGGCCAGTCCCTGTTGGCGGAACTTCTCGAGCAGCGCCTCGTACAGGGGCTTGCCGTGGTACTTGTCGCTCTCGCCGATGAAGATCCGCATGAGCGTGCGCTCGCCGTGAAACCGATGGGGCACGTGAACCTCCTGTCAATGCGGAATGCGGAATTCGGAATGCGGAATTGAAGGGCGAGGTCATGCGGCACGACGCTCACCTTGACATTCCGCATTCCGCACTTCGCATTCCGCACTCATAGCAGTCTACCCGCCAGCGCCAGCCCCGCCACGGTGGCCAGCATGCAGCCGAAGACAGTGCCGCCCGCGTAGAGGCCCGCGCGCCAGTACTCGCCGTCCGTGAGCAGCGCCACGGTCTCGTAGCTGAACGTGCTCATCGTCGTGAACGCGCCGCAGAACCCGATCGTGAGCCCACCGCGCAGCTCCGCGGAAACGATCGTCGAGCCGGTGGCGAGGCGGACGATGAAGCCGAGCAGGAACGACCCCGCGACGTTGATCGCTAATGTGCCGACCGGGAAGGTCACTGCGCGCGACTGAATGACGCCTTGAATGAGATACCGCGCCAGCGTCCCGAGGATTCCCCCGAGGGCGATGTAGGCGATCATCCCGGGCCGTCCGGGAGGGCGACGAGCCGCAGGTGAGTGCCGAGACGGCGCTGCTGGTTGTCGTTGAGCAAGGGCACGGACATAAAAAGACTCCTCCCGCGGTGGTTCGGGTAGGAGTCATCAGCCGGCTGGGGGCGGTTCGAGGCGAACTCCATCGCCTGATGGGGAAAGATAGGCAGTCAAGCGGTCGGGCGGTAAGGCGGCTGTGGGCATGGTAGGGGCGCAGCATGCTGCGCCCCTACAGTTCCGGCAACTAGGTTTCGCAGAGGTGGACGTGATCGGCCAGTGGCTGGTTCTCGGCGGGGCCGCGTTCCTCGCCAGCACGCTCGCCGCCGTGGCGGGGTTCGGCGGGGCTGCCGTGCTGCT
This sequence comes from Gemmatimonadota bacterium, assembly GCA_003222235.1. Taxonomy (GTDB): domain Bacteria; phylum Gemmatimonadota; class Gemmatimonadetes; order Gemmatimonadales; family GWC2-71-9; genus AG12. The sequence goes on from QHVD01000323.1 coordinate 2,671, forward strand.
CCCGGCGCTCGCGGCGGCGTTCGGCGTCCGGCAGGCGATCCCGATCCTCACCGTCGCTCAGCTCGTCGGGAACGGGAGCCGGGTGTGGTTCAACCGGCGCGAACTCGATCTCCGGGTCGTTAAATGGTTCTCTCTCGGCGCGGCGCCGCTCGCGCTCGCGGGCGGAGCCCTGTTCGCGACCGCGCCGCTCGGCGTTCTCAAGCGGGTGATCGGCGCCTTCCTCCTCTGCATGGTGGCGTGGCGCCGCGTGCGGCGCGGCCCGCCGTGGCGGCCCGGGGTGCGCGCGTTCGCCCTGATTGGCGCGGGATTCAGCTTCCTGTCGGCGCTCGTCGGCAGCGTCGGCCCGCTGATGGCCCCGTTCTTCCTCGCATACGGCCTCGTAAAGGGCGCCTACATCGGCACCGAGGCCCTCGCCACGGTCGTCATGCACGTCATGAAGCTGGTCGCGTATCAGGGCGCGGCGATACTGACCCCCGGCGCGGTGGCCGTCGGCCTCGCGCTCGGTCCGATCATGGTGGGCGGCTCCTACGTGGGGAAGCGAATCCTCGATCGGCTGCCGGAGCGGGTGTTTGTGGGGATCATCGAGATCGTGCTGCTGGGGGCGGGCATCTGGTTCCTGGTGGGGCGGTAAGGGCGGCAAGGGCGGCAGAGGCGGCAAGGATTCCGGTGCTACTTTGCCGCCCTTGCCGTCTTTGCCGCCCTTGCCGCCTATCTTTATTGTCATGCTCCGTCTCGTCATCGCCCAGATTCGCCCGGTGAAGGGCGAGTATGGCACGAACGTAGCGCGGATCGGCGGCGTGCTGGCCCAGGTCGCGAAGCTCGATCCGCCCCCCGATCTCGTCGCGTTCACGGAGACCGCGACCTCGGGCTACTTCGTCGAGGGCGGCGTGCGGGACGTGGCGGTGACGGCGGGGACGCTGTTCCGCGACCTCAGCGCGCAGCACGAGGCCGCGCAGGCCCCGCCGCTCGACGTGGCGGTCGGATTCTACGAGATCTTCCAGAGCCGCTTCTACAACGCCTGCCTGTACGCGACGCTCGGCGGCCCCGACGCCGGGGTCCGGCACGTGCACCGGAAGGTGTTCCTCCCCACGTACGGCGTGTTCGACGAGGAGCGGTTCGTGGAGCGGGGCCACGACGTGCGGGCCTTCGACACGCGGTGGGGCCGGACGGCGATCCTCATCTGCGAGGACGCGTGGCACTCGCTCACGGGCACGATCGCCGCTCTGGACGGTGCGCAGCTCATCCTCGTGCCGAGTGCGTCCCCGGCCCGCGGCACCGGCGTGGACGAACGAGGCGCAGGCCTGCCCGCGAGCGTGGTGCGGTGGGAGCGGATCCTCCAGGGCGTCGCGGAGGAACACGGGGTGTACGTCGCGTACGCGAGCCTGGTGGGGTTCGAGGGCGGTAAAGGGTTCCCGGGCGGCTCGCTGCTGATCGATCCCGGGGGAGAGATCGTGCTGCGCGGGCCGCTGTTCGAGGAGGCGGTGCTGACCGCCGACATCGATCTGCAGGAGCTGACGCGGGCGCGGGCGGATTCGCCGCTCCTGGCCGACCTCGAGGTGAATCTGCCGCACCTCGTCCGAAACCTCGGGAAGCGGGAAACGGGAGGGAAACGCAAGCGACCAGCGGTGCAGTTCGATCCGGCCGCCAACGGATCCCACGTTTCCGGTGTCCCGTCTCCCGTTTCCCCCTTGCATGTGGTAGGACGAGGGGTGGAAGAGGGGGACCCTCTAGCGATCGACTGCGAATTGGCGCGCCGCTGGCTGGTGAGCTTCCTGCGCGACGAGGTCGTCGTGCGGCGCGGGTTCGAGAACGGGATCGTGGGGTTGTCGGGGGGCGTGGACTCCTCGCTCACCGCGTTCCTCGCCGCGGAGGCGCTGGGGAGCGAGCACGTGATCGGCGTGCGGCTGCCGTACCGCACATCGAGCCCCGAGAGCCTCGAGCACGCCCAGCTCGTGATCGACCGGCTGGGCATCCGGTCGCTCACGGTCGACATCAGCGAGGCCGTGGACGGCTATCTGCGGCAGGTGGGGGACGACGACGCCCACCGGCGGGGGAACGTAATCGCCCGCGAGCGGATGATCGCGCTGTTCGACCTCTCGGCGAAGCACCGGGCGCTCCCGCTCGGCACGGGCAACAAGTCGGAGCGCCTGCTCGGCTATTTCACCTGGCACGCCGACGACTCGCCGCCCGTGAACCCGCTGGGCGACCTCTTCAAGACGCAGGTGTGGGCCCTCGCGCGGCACGTCGGGGTCCCCGAGGTGATCGTGCAGAAGCCCGCCACGGCGGACCTGATCCAGGGCCAGACCGACGAAGGCGACTTCGGCATCTCCTATCACAGGGCCGACCGGATCCTCTATTATCTGCTGCGCGGGATGCGCGTGGAGGAGATCGTGGCCCGTGGGTTCACTCAGGCGGAGGTGGAGCTGGTGCAGGGCCGGCTCGAGTCCACGCACTGGAAACGGCGTCTCCCCACGGTCGCGGTCATGTCCCAGACCGCGATCGGCGAGTTCTACTTGAGACCGGTGGACTACTGATGCGCGCGAAGCATCCGCGGGACTCGGAGACAATCATGTCCGAGCTCATGATGCCGCACCACGCGAACCTCATGGGCAACGTGTTCGGCGGCGTGATCCTGGCGCTCGTGGACCGAGCCGCCGCCGTGGCCGCGATCCGTCACGCCGGTAAGCAGTGCGTCACGGTGTCGGTGGACAAGGTGGACTTCAAGGAGCCCATCCACGTGGGGGAGCTCGTCACGGCGTACTCGCGCGTCAACTTCGCCGGGCGGACCTCGATGGAAGTGGGCGTGAAGATCATCGCCGAGAACGTGCTCACGGGCGACAAACGCCACACGAACTCGTGCTACGTCACGTACGTGGCGCTCGACGACAAGGGCGTGCCCACGGGAGTGCCGCCCATCGTGCCGGAGACTCCGGACGAGAAACGGCGCTACGACCGAGCGGCCAAACGGCGAGCGACGAGAGTGATGGATCGCAGGTACGATACGGGAGCGGGGGAGTGACGCGAAACGCGAAACGCGAAATGCGGAGTGATCTAAGTGCGGAGTGCGGAGTGCGGAATGCGGAGTGTAAAGGTGAGCGTCGTGCCGCGGCTCGACCTTGCACTTCAATTCCGCATTCCCCACTCCGCACTCCGCATTTGGGGTGGGAGGGCGGGTGAGGGTTGTGGCGGTGTTCGGCGGCGGTGGCGCGAAATCCCTTGCCTGCGCCGGGGCGTGGAAGGCGATGGCCGACGCCGGGTTGACGCCCGGCCACCTTGTCGGGACGTCAATGGGCGCCGTGGTCGGCGCGGCATTCGCGAGCGGGGCGACGCATGACGAGGTGGTGATCGCGGCGCGGTCGTTGTCGCGCCGGGACGTCGCCCCGCTCGATCCCCTGGCCGTCGTCAAGGGAGCCTTCGCCTCGCACATCTTTCGGGCCGAAGGGCTGCGCCGGCTCATCGATCGGCTCGTGCCGGCGACCGAGTTCGAGCAACTCAAGATCCCCCTCACGATCACCACGGCAGACCTCGACTCGGGGGAATTGGTGTTGTTCGGAGCGCAACCTCAGGCACCTTTGTCCTCCGGCTCCACAACGTGGAGAGAGGGGAAGGGGGCGAGGCTGCACGACGCTCTGTACGCGTCGTGCGCGCTGCCGCTCTACTTCCCGCCCGGCAGGATCGACGGCCGCCGCCTCGGGGACGGCGGGTTGCGGGCGGTACTCGGCCTCGAGCCCGCCGCGCGGATCGCAGCTGATCTCGTCGTCGCCATCCACGTAGGGCCGGGGTTCGACGAGCCCCCCCTCCCGCCCTCTGCTGCCGTCTCCCGCCTTGTGCCGCCGCCTCTGATCCGCGCCCACGGTGAAGCGATTCGCGTGATGATGGCGGCGCAGGCGGAGCGTGCGGTCGCCGAGTGGCCTAGGGACGCCGCCCCGCTGGTGGTCGTGAGGCCGGTGGCGGAGCGGGAAGCGACCTTCGCGGTCGGTGAGGGAGAGAGATATGTTGAGGCGGGCTATCGGGCGACCGAGCGGGCGTTGGCGGGGATAGGCGGGGTCGCAGATAAATGACGAGCGGCATCGCTACTCCTTCCTGTCGTCGCTCGGTCTCTTGGCGAGCTCCTGCTCGCGGAGCACCCGCCGCAAGATCTTGAGCACCGCGCTCTTCGGCAGCTCCGGGCGGACCTCGATCTGGTGCGGGACCTTGTACGCCGCGAGGTTCTCGCGGCAATAGGCCCTGAGGTCGTCGGGCGTAGCCTCGCTGCCGGGCTTTAGCACCACGAACGCCTTGACCCGCTCCCCGCGCTTCGGGTCGGGCAGGCCGATGGTGGCCGACTCGAGCACCGCGGGATGGCTCATCAGCACCCGGTCCACCTCGTCGGGGAAGACCTTGAACCCCGAGACGACGATCATCTCCTTCTTGCGTCCCACGATCCGGTGGTAGCCCTCCTCGTCGATGACGGCGAGGTCCCCGGTGTACAGCCAGCCGTCGCGCAGCACCTGGGCGGTCTCTTCGGGCATGTTCCAGTAGCCCTGCATTACCTGCGGTCCCTTGATGATCAGCTCGCCCGGCTGGCCCGGCGGCATCTCCGTGAGCCCGTCCTCCACGTCCACCACTTTGGATTCGGTGTTGGGGAGCGGAATCCCGATGTGGCCCGGCTTGCGCCGGCCTTGGACCGGATTGCAGTGGGTCGCGGGTGAGGCTTCCGTGAGCCCGAACCCTTCGACGACGACGGCGCCCGTGAGCCGCTCGAACTGCACCATGACGTCGGCCGACAACGGCGCCGAGCCGGAAAAACAGCGCTTGATGCTCGTCAAGTCGATCTGCTCGATGCGGGGATAGTTGAGGACGGCGTTGATCAGCGCAGGCACGGCGGGGGCGAGCGTCACACGGTTTTGCGCCAGGCTCTTGACGAGCGCGCGGACGTCTCGCGGGTCCGGGATGAGCACCATGGCGGCGGCGGCGCCGATCGGGAAGTTCATCGCCACGGTCATGCCGAAGGAGTGGAACATGGGCAGGGCCCCCAGCATGACCTCCTTGCCGATCTCGAGGTCGGGAAACCAGACCCGCAGCTGCTGCATGTTGTACGACAGGTTACGGTGCGTGAGCATTGCGCCCTTGGCGATGCCGGTAGTGCCGCCGGTGTATCCGGGCGCGCCCCGGGCGGCTCGGGTGGCGTGTCGTTGATGAGCCGCTTGAAGAAGTGCAGGCCCGGTCCGCGGGCCACCTTCGCAGTGGCCGGCGGTTGCGCCCGCTTCAGCTTCAGAGGCGCGAGCAGGCTGAGCGGGAAGCGCAGGTATTCCGGGATCGAGGCGATCACGTAGTGCTCGATCGGCAGCCGGTCGCGCACCGCGGCGATCGAGCTCGCGTACGCGAAGTCGGCCACCACCGCGATGCGGCAACCCGCATCCGTCCATTGGTGCTCCAACTCGCGGGCCACGTAGCGCGGGTTCGTCATCACGACCTGTGCCCCGAGCGAAAGCGTGGCGTAGTAAGCGATCACCGTTTGCGGCATGTTGGGCAGCTGAATCGCCACCCGGGTGTCCCGGGTCACGCCGAGCCGGGCCAGCGCGGTCGCGAAGCGGTCGACGTGCTGCTTGAGCTCGCGGTAGGTGAGCCGGGAATTGAGAAAAACGACGGCGGTGGCGTCCCCGTGCTCCGCCGCGGCGCGCTCCAGAAATTGCGGCAGCGTGAGCGGTTCGAAGTCGAGCGCCGGCGGCACGCCTTCGTCGTATGACCGATGCCAGGGTCGCGGCTGCTCGGAAGAAGCTGTGGGTACGCTCAAGGTTGGGGCCGCTCCGCACGAGGCGGCGTCAAAGCCAGTAGTGAAGATGCGTCCGTGGGCCACGGTTGGGAACCGGGGCGCTTAGGGCGCGTCGGCGTGCTGCCGCGGTGCCGTCGCACGTAGCCTCTCCGCCGTCGAACCTGCAAGAGCTAGACGCAGCACACGCAATAGACTAGACGCACAGACGCACCGGGGAGAACGGTTTGAGTTAGGCCTACCGGCACACCACCATCTGTTCACCCCTCTGCGTCTACGCGTCTATGCGTCTGTGCGTCTAGATTAATGTCCGTGCCCCGCAAGTATTTCACTCTCGCCGAAGCGAACAAGACCCTGCCGCTCGTCAGGTACCAATACGAGCTCGTCGCCGCGCAGGCGAAGCCGGAGTGGGGCGAGTCGCGCCAGCAGCTCGACCTGCGGTCCGAGATCGAGGGCATCGCGCGGCAGATCAACGACTACCTCCAGGAGCTCGAGCAGATCGGATGTGTGTTCAAGGGGTTCGATCAGGGCCTGGTGGACTTCTACGGCAAGCTCGACGGCAGGGACATCTTCTGGTGCTGGAAGCACGGCGAGGAAAAGATAGAGCACTGGCACGAGCTGGAGGCGGGATATCAGGGAAGGCAACCGGTGCCGGAGGTGGTGAGAGGCTAGGGGCTAAGGGGCCAAGCGAGGGCTACAATGCGCGGTGTGTGGATGCTGGTGCACGTTCTGGGTTTCACGCTGTGGCTCGGTGGCGGCATCGCCACCATGGTCGCGGGCGTCACCGCGAAGCGCATGGCGCCCGCCGAGCGGCTGGCGGGCTACAAGCTGATCGGGGCGGTGCAGCGCCTGCTCGTCGCCCCGGGCGCGCTGGCGGTGGTGCTCTCGGGGCTCATCCTCGGTACGCCGTACATGAAGCAGGGAGATGTTCCCGGATGGATGGGCCTTATGATGGCAGCCGGGATCTTGGGCGCGATCGGGGCGGTGGCGATCAGCGTTCCGACGGCGGCGAAGCTCGCACGGCTCGAGCCGGACGCGAGGGGTGAGCTGCCGGAGGCGTTTCAGGGCTTGCGGAAACGGCAGATTCTTGCCGCGACGATCGCGGGGGCGCTGGGGCTCGTTGCGATGGGGGCGGTCACACTGGGAAAGTGGTAGAAAACGCACAGAGGCGAAGAGGCTCAGAGTGCCCCTGCGCCTCTGTGCCTCTATGCCCCTTAGCCCCTATGCCCCTGTGCCTCTCGCGTTAGCCGTTCCAGCCGCTGCTTGACGTCCCGCACCTGGGGCTGCAGCTCCCGATCCGCGTTCTTCCACAGGTTCAGGAATCGGCCGTAATAATCGCGGGCTTTGTCGCGGTCACCGCGCTCCTCGTATAGCTCGCCCAGGTTCCGATACGTCGCCGCCAGGGTCGGCGCCTCCTCGAACAGACGCACGAGGCCGGGCGTCGCGACCGCGCGCTCATAGACAGCGATCGCCGAGTCACCCTCGCCCGCCCGCTCATACGCGCGCCCCAGCTCGAATAGCCCGCACACCGCGCAGTTGTCCTCAGCGTACCAAGTGCGGTACGCGCTGATCGCATCCTGAACCCGGCCTTCGGCGAGCGCCACGGCGGCCGCCGCGGCGTGGCGGAGGGGCTGCCGCCGCCGGAATGCGTCGGGGACGCTCGCGTCGTACTCGGCGAGGACCTCCCTCGCCCGCTCCGGCTGCCCCGCTTCCGCGTAGAACCACGCCAGGAGCGGGTACGGCCGATCCGCCGCGGGAATGGATGCCAGGGGATGGCGGCGGAGGGCTTCCTCCACCCCGCGCCGTGCCGCGTCCGGCGCGTTCCGGTAATGTAGCTCGATCATGGCGAGCATCACCGCGTAGCCGACGGAGGATCCCGGCAGCCCGCGCTGCTCGCTCAGATCCATAGCCGTGTGCGCGTGGCGCTCGGCATCGGCGAGCCTGCCGCGCACCAGGCTGAGGTGGGCCAGGGCGTAGGCCGTTCCCTCCTGAATCGCCAGGTCGGGTGCCAGCTGAGCCTGCGTCCGGACGATGGCCTCGGCGCCGTCGAAGTCTCGGCGCGCTTCCGCCAGACGCGCGCGCAGAAAGAAGGCAATGGGGTTGTTCGGGGCCTTCGCGGCGAACGATTCGACGGTGCGCGCCGCCTCGGCGAGCTTGCCCTGCCCGACCTGGGCCGAGGTCGCATTGACGTACAACGTCGCGTTGGGGACGACCGCGATCCCACGCAAAGTCAGGGATTCGGCCTCGGCGAACCTGCGCATGCCGCTCAGCGCGAGCGCCAGATTGTTGAGCGCCACGTAGTTCTCGGGATCCAGCTCGAGCGCCGACCGGTAGGCGCTCTCCACCTTCGAGAGGTCGAACTCGGCCCGGTAGTAATAGAACCCCTCGGCCAGGTACCGCTCGAGCGGCGTGAGCCGGTCGCGATGCCGGAACGCTTTGGCAGCGGCCTCGGCGATGCGTGAGGGTGCAGCGTCGGTATTGGTCAGCACGACCGCGAGCTTGCGGTACGCCATCGCGAACGTGGTGTCCAGGCTGATGGCCTCCTCGAGCAGCGAGACTGCCCGACCGAATTGCCCCGCGTCATTGGCCTTCTGGGCCTGTGAGTACTTGCGCAGAGCCTCGAGCGACCCGGTGGTGACGTGTTCCAGGGGCTCGCTCGCGCGGATCGTCTTGAGCGACTCCCCGATCCGCTCCCGCAGCTTCCCGGACAGCCGGTCCACAGCCTCGATGATCGCCCCGTCGTCCCTGGCGTTCTCCCGCAACGCGACGAGCACCGCGCCGTCGGGCGCGGAGACGAGCTCCGCGGACAGCACGTAGCCCCGCCCCACCGGATCGATCTGGCCGTGCACGACCGCCTTGGCCCCTTCCCGCTGGGCGAGTTCCCGCGCCAGGGCGAGGTCGAGCGGGGTCCCGGCCGCGCGACCCATGCGACGGAGCGCCTGTCCGATCGCCGCGGCGTCCATCAGCCGCAGCAGCGGCGACTGCGTGAGGTCCACGCGCAGCGCCTCGGTCAGCGAGGGCCCGAGCGTCGAGTCCGCGGTGCGATTCTCGAAGTCGGCGAGCACGAGGCGGTCGCGCTCCCCGAGCACGCCGCTCGCGACCAGCGTCCCCACCGGCCCCACACCGAGCACGCGCATCGCCGTGTGGGCCGCCGCCACGAGGCCGAGCGCGGCGAACGCCAGCACGCCGCTCGTCAGGGCCTTCCGCCAGGTCAGCCATGCGTGGAGACCGGCCGCGGGCGCCGCCGCCGCCCGGGCGAGCGCGCGTCGCCGTTCCACGAGCCCCGTCGCCACGGTGACCGGGAGCCCGACCGCTAGCAGCCCGATCGCGGCGCGCAGCACCCACCCGGGCAGGCCGAGCTGGTTCGTGAGGAAGTAGACGACGCCGAGGACCGCGGCGGACCCGAGCGCGAACAGGCCCGTTACGCGGACGGGATGCCCCCGCTCGGCCGCGGCGAGCGCCTCGAAGGGCGCCGACGCGGTGGCCGTGATACCGCCTGTCGGCGTCACCAGCTGCTCGAGCTCGTGGAGCACCTCGTTCGCCGACTGGAAGCGGTCGGCCGGGTGCTTCGCGAGACAGCGCATCACGAGCGCGGCCAACTGGGGCGCGACGCTCTCGCGGTACTTCGTGACAGGGTCGGGCGGGGTGCTCACGTGCGCGGCGAGCACCGCCTGGACGGTGGGCGCGGTGAACGGGGGCCGGCCCGCAAGCATCTCGTAGGCGAGCGCCCCCACCGCGTAGATGTCCGCCCGGTGGTCGGTGCTCGGGTCTGCGGCGGCCTGCTCTGGCGCCATGTAGGCGGGCGTGCCGAGCGCCACGCCCATCGAGGTGAGCGCCGTTTTCCCCGTGGACTCGGCCACCGCCTTCGCGACGCCGAAGTCGGTCACGAGGGAGTGCTTCCCCGAGAGCAGCACGTTGTCCGGCTTGATGTCGCGGTGCACAATGCCGCGGCCGTGCGCGTAGGCGAGCGCGTCGCACACGTCGCGCAGGATCCGCACCGCCTCGGGGATCGGGAGCTCGTGCTCGTGCGCGAGCCGCACGCGCAGCGACTGCCCCTCCACTCGGGGCATGATGTAGTAGAGGAGGTCGCCGTCCGAGCCGGCGGCAAGTAGCGGGACGATATGGGGATGCTGCAGCTTCGCCGCGAGGTGGATCTCGCGCTCGAACCGGTCGATACTGACCCCGGCTGCCATCTCGGGCGGGAGCACCTTCACGACCACGTGCCGCCCGAGCCGCACCTCCTCCGCAAGGAACACGCGGCTCATCCCGCCCCCGCCGAGCTCGCGCTCGATGCGGTACGCGGCGCCGAGGATGGCCTGGAGACGATCGCGAAGTTCGAGCACGCTCTATGATACGGGTGAGAGAAGGCGGACGGCTAGACGTCGAGCCGTCTGCCTCGGCGTTTACCCGTCCTGCACACTGTCCTTACGGGGCACTCGGGGCACCTCGGCTTTCTCGCCACACAAATCAGCGCCCCTAGCTCCATGATCGCCTGGTTGAACTTCCAAGCCTTTTTGCCGTTTTTCGGCACGAGGGCTGCTGCGGTTCGCCAGACATTCGTTTCCCGTTTCCTCGTTCCCGTTTCCCGACCGAAGAACACCCGTCGAATGACCCGCGCCACATTCGTATCCACCGCCGGGACCGGCTTCTCATACGCGAAGCTCGCCACCGCCCCCGCCGTATAGGGCCCCACTCCCGGGAGCTTGAGGAGTGCTTGAGGATTCTCGGGCACCCTGCCGTCGAAATCCCGACTCACTACGCGCGCAAGCGCGTGGAGATTCGAAGCTCGAGCGTAATACCCGAGCCCGTCCCAGGCTTCGCGCACCGCGCGAGGCTCTGCGCGCGCCAGGTGCTGCACGGTGGGGAAGCGCTCGAGAAACCGGGGATAGAACTCGCTCACCCGGCTCACCTGCGTCTGCTGCAGCATGACCTCCGAGACGAGCACCCGGTACGGGTCGCGCGTCCTGCGCCACGGGAGGTCGCGCGCCGAGCGCGCGTACCAGGCGAGGAGCCGGCGGGTAAAGCTCACGCGCTGACCCCCGCTCCGCATGGCGGACCTCACCCCCTGTCCCCCTCTCCCTGCGGGAGAGGGGGGACGACGGCTCGGGCTGTCGTTCCCGCTCTCTACCGCAGTAACCCTCCCCATTCCACCACAGTGAACCCGCGTCGCTCGGGAGGCGTGGGAAGATCCGGCGCCTTGACGAGCTCTCTTGCCCACAGTGGCCGGAAATCCATGAGCACTCGAATAACGGCGTCGGGTTTGGGGGTGACGACCAACGGGGCAAGTCGATCGATGGTCTCTCGAGGGAGGAACGTTATGAAGTAGTAGGGCGCCTCGTGGAATCGGTGCAGCCACGCTTCGCGAAAATCCTTACTCTCCCGCTCATTCAGTCCAAGCCTCGGCAGCATCCGCTCGAAGAAGCCCGCGACCTCCTCTCGCGGTATCACGAATCCTTCCTGCCTCATAGGGGAGGTGGACGAGAACCCCTCCCAGAAGAGGTACGAGTAGGTCTTCCGATCCCTAATGCCTGTCAACTCCCCGGACGGCAGCGCCAACACGTCCCAACCGGCGCGGTTGGGCGGAATGGAGGCCTTGATGGCGTACACCGGTTTGGCTTCGACATGCACCCGCTGCGCCGTAGTCGGATAGAGATAAATGACGGGCTCGGCCTCGTAGACGGGGAGGAAGTCGTTGTTGGTAAAGCGCATCAGACGTCTGAACGGGTCATGCCAGAGGAAGATCGGTCTCGCAGCCAGGAATTGGTCGTACGAACGTCCGGGCGGTCGGACACCGCTCCCTTTCTCATCGCGCTGCTCTGCCTTCGCGATGTCGGCCTCGTAATCCCGGTAGAATTCCTTGAGGAGTGGGTGATTAGAATCTTTCAGCTCGTAGACGGGTTCACCGCGTTGCGTATGGCCGACGACTCTTGCATCTCGCTCGATCTGGACGACGTCGGCGGCAACGAAAGGATCGTAGCGCATTTCTAGATGCCCGTACTCGGCGTCCTTCTTCCATGAATACCCGCTGCTGTTGGGCTCCTTGGGCGGACTGTGCCAGACGATCTCTTTCTCGGAGAAGTAGGGCACGTACTCGAATGACAGGCAGCTTCCGTCCGGACGGGTCACATAAAACAGCTGCCCGTCGAAGCGGACCTCTTGGAAAACTGGGTGACGAAAAGCGACCCTGAGCGACGCGCCGCCGCAGAGGCGGGAAACCAGCCGGAAGGTCTCAGAGCCGTGCACTATCGTGTCGGGGGACAAGAACGCCTGCACTGCGAACTGCGAATCGGAGACGAGGGAGAGACCCGCGGCCGAAAATGCTCCCGTCCAGAGATACGAACCGCCATCCGAGTTCTTACGGAGGAAAACGAGCTGGTCGCCGACTTTCACGAATCTGAGATACTCGGGGTCGTCACATCCGTCGCCCTTGCAGGGCTCGTCCGTTCGCAACTGAGCCGACACCATATCGGCCCCGCGGTACCGGCCATCTACGAAGGTCCCGATCTTATAACCCGGTCCGATGCTGTCGAAATATCCGTCAGGCGACGTGACGCTGAGGGTACCAAAGCCTTGAATCGGGGGAGTGTAGTGCAGCCCCGACAACCGAACGGCTTCGGGGGAATTCCACCCCGAATCGACGCTATCGGTGTGCGTGGGCGTGGGAGAGACTGCTTGAGCGGGCCGGTAGGGAGCCCTGTCGTTGTGGGCCTCTTGCCGCCTGCAGGCAGGGCCGATGATGGCCACCAGCAGTCCGATAGATAGCCGGCGCATCTAGGTCTTCGGCCTACGCGCCGTCCCTTGGTCACCCCTCTCCGCCGTGCGGAAAGGGGGTCTGGGGTGAGGTCCAGGGGTAGACGTGCGGGGCACGGGTACACAAGATACACCCCATGGCGCGGCGAGCGACGATCACGCTTGACCTGCGGCGGCTGGTCGGGCGGTGGAGTCTCCGCGCGGCCGACCATACCGGTCGCTTCACCTTCCTCGTGCTCGACATGCTCCGCGGGGTCGCGGAGTGGCGCATCTACCTCCCTCGTACCTTCGAGCAGGCGCAGCAGGTGGGCTACGGCAGCCTGTTCATCGTGCTGCTCGTGGCGGGGTTCGCCGGGGCGGTGACGAGCCTTCAGACCGGGTACCAGTTCACCGGCACGCTGCCGCTCTATTACGCCGGCGCGGTGATCTCGGAGTCGATGATCCTCGAGCTGGGGCCGGTGCTCACGGCGCTCATCCTGGCGGGCCGGATCGGCGCGCGCTACGCCGCGGAGCTGGGCTCGATGCGCGTCACAGAGCAGATCGACGCGCTCGAGAGCCTGGGCCGCTCTCCCATCACCCATCTGCTCATGCCGCGGGTTTTCGCCGGGATCCTCGTGATCCCGGCGCTCACGATGTTCGCGAACGCGACCGGCATCGTCGTCGGCTTCTTCACCGCCAAGGGGTCCCTGGGGCTCACCTATGCCGACTTCGAGTACGGGGCCCGCTACTTCTTCCGGCCACTCGACCTGTGGTACTCGCTCGTCAAGAGCTACTGCTTCGCCGCCGCGGCCACCGTCATTCCGTGCTACCTGGGGTTCAACGCGCAGCAGGGCGCCGAGGGGGTCGGGCGCGCGACCACGACGGCCGTGGTCTCGGCCTCGGTCTCGATCCTGCTGCTCGACGTCGTGATCACCCAGCTCTTGCTGGGCGTGAAATGATCCAGGTCATCAACGTCTCGAAGCGCTTCCTCCACAACATCGTCCTGGACGGCGTGAGCCTCGAGGTGCGCGACGGCGAGACCGTGGCGCTGCTCGGACCGTCGGGCGTGGGGAAGAGCGTGCTCCTCAAGCACATCAACGGCCTGATGAAACCGGACGCGGGCGACGTGATCGTGGACGGGCTGTCGGTCCCGCGGCTCAAGCGCAAGGAGATCCAGCAGCTGCGGAGCAAGATCGGATACGTGTTCCAGTACGGGGCGCTGTTCGACTCGATGAGCGTGTACGAGAACATCCGCCTCGGCATCACCGACGAGACGTGCGCCAACGACGACGGCTATTGCAACGACCGCGTGAAGGAGTGCCTGCGCCTCGTGAACCTGGCGCCCGACGTGGCGGAGAAGTACCCGGCCGAGCTGTCGGGCGGGATGAAGAAGCGGGTCGGCATCGCGCGCGCCATCGCCGGGGCCCCCAAGTACCTGCTGTACGACGAGCCGACCTCGGGGCTCGACCCGGTGAACGCCGACGTGATCGACGCGCTGATCGAGCGGCTGCGCGACGAGCTGGGCGTGACGAGCGTGGTCGTGTCGCACGACGTGCGGGGCTCGTTCCGCGTGGCGGATCGCGTCGCGCTCCTGTGGCAGGCCAAGATCCGCGCGGACGGCACCCCGGAGCAGGTCCTCGCGTCGCAGGATGCCGCCGTCCAGCAGTTCCTCGAGCGCGATCTCGAGATGGGCCTGATCCAGGCCGAGGGAGAGGCCCGGGCGAAGCGTGGAGCTTAGCTACAAGGAAGAGGTCGGCGTCGGCGCCATGGTCATCGTGGGGCTGATCGCGTTCACGGTGGGGATGTTCTGGCTCACCGGCCGCTCCATCACGTCGAAAGGCGTGTCCGTCCCGGTGATCTTCAAGAACGTAAGCGGCTTGAAGGAAGGCGATCCGGTGCGCGTCTCCGGCGTCAAGAAGGGGCGGGTGGGGCAGGTGCGGCTCGAGCGGGTCGGGAAGGTGACGGTGACGCTCCAGCTCGATCCCGGGGTACGGCCGCACGCGGGCGCGACCGCGGCGGTCGCATCCGCCGACTTTCTCGGCGCCAAGTTCGTGGACTACGATCCCGGCCCCGAGGACGCGCCGCTCGTCGGGAGCGGGCAGCCGATCGTGGGCGTGACGGAAGAGCAGTTTGCGGACGTCGCGCAGCGCGCGGCGACGAGCGCCAACGCGCTGATCGAGAACATGAACAAGGGCCTGAACCCCGGCCAGCTGGCCGAGGACATCCACAAGACCCTCATCGCGACGCAGCGGGGCATGGAGGCCCTCACCCAGGCGGCGAAGGGGCCGGCCGTCGATCAGGCCACGCTGACGCTCAAATCGGTGGAGCGCGTCATGGCCCGGTTCGACAGCATCCTCGGGTCGTCCAGCGCCGCGGGCACCGGCCGGCGATTCGACTCGCTCACGGCCAACTTCAACCAGCTCGCGACCCGCCTCGCCGACGCGACGGGGTCGCTCAGGACGCTGCTCGACAAGATGGAGCGCGGCGAAGGGACCTTCGGCAGGATGGCGAGCGACACGACGCTGTACAAGAACATGAACGCGACGCTGATGTCGCTCGACTCGCTGCTGACGGATCTGAGGCTGCGGCCGGGAAGGTATTTGACGGTGAAAGTCTTCTAGGGCGGTAGAGGGCGGTAGAGGGCGGTAGAGGCGGCAATGGGAGCGGGATTCCCCGCCCCTGACGCCTCTGCCGCCCTTGCCGTCCCTTC
>QHVD01000324.1 GCA_003222235.1 Gemmatimonadota bacterium
CGCGACGATCGCCTGCCATACGAACGCGTTCTGGCGCTCATGGGGAGTGGCCTGGGTCGTGCTGTCGAGCGCGGCGCGCAACAGCGCGGCTGCACTGTCGGGATGATGGGTCGAAAGCTGGCCCTTTGCCGCGTCGATGAGCTGGGCGGCTCGCGATTGGGCGCGCAAGGGAACGGTGGCGGCGAGGAGCAACGCCAGCACGACAGCTTCGCCCACTGCTCGGCGCGATCCGGCACAAATATGACCTGCCCGTGAAGCGCCCGCTTCCGCCGATCGTGGAGTAGGAGTCGATGTCAAGCCGATTCGGCCGCTGCCGGGTATGATGGATCTCGTCAACCATACTCGCGACGCTCGATGTAGGCAGGTCATCAGTAGTAGGGATGGTGCCAACTGGGGGGGCGTGATGAAGCGGATCTCGCGGCTGGGGATGGCAGCGGCTCTACTGGTGTGCACTCTGTCTCCCCGGATGGCCTGGGGACAGGTGGGCGGCTACGGCGGTCGGGGCAGAGGGATGGGAGGTCTGGATAGGTATGGGCCGCCCGCCCCCAAACTCCCCGGGCCCGAGCTCGACGGTCCGCCCGACTCGGCAACCGCTCGGGAGCTCCTCGGTCTCACCCAGGACCAGGCCGCCCGCTACGCGCAGGCGTACGATTCCTTCATGGTGGCCACGCGACCCCAGCGCGACAGCGCCCGTCTGGCCACCGACAAGATGAACGACCGGTTGGACTCTGGCGATCTCGCGGCCGCCATGTTTTACGCCGAACGTCTCCAGGACCTGGGCAAGTACCTCAGGAACCGGCAGGATAAGTTCGAGGACGACCTGAAGCGCTTGGTCAGCAGCGACCAGATGAAGAGCTATCGCCGCTGGAAGGACGAGCAGGACCGGGCCGCCGAAGCGAAGCGGCGCGAAGACGCACTGCGCTGGCGCGAAGCGGCGTTCGGCGGCGAGCGTCCCGCCATGGCTCCCGAGCGGAAGACGGTCATCGCCGACGCGGCGGGCGTCGCGCACGCCGACCTGGGCTCGCAAGCGGTCCGCGTTGGGCGCACCGTCTACGTCGCGAGCCAGCTCGCGGTGGACAGCGCGGGCACGCTTGTCGGGGGCGACCTCCGAAACCAGGCCGAGCGCGCGTTTGCGAATCTCACGACCGTGCTGCGGTCGGCGGGCGCGTCGCCGCAGGATGTCGTGGCGGTCACGATCTACGTCGCCAACTACCGGCCGGCCGACTTCGCCACCATTCGCGACGCCGGAGCGTTGTACTTCGGGCCCAACCCCCCGACCGTCACGCTGCTCGGCGTCCAGTCGCTGGGTCGCGAGGGAGCGCTCGTCGCCGTCGGCGCCACGGCGATCACGGGAGCTTCCGGGTTCGCGCGCGGCTCGCCGCGGGAGCGCGAGCGGTAGGCACGCACGGCGAGAAGACATCTGAGTCATGGCCCGGCGTCCGGGTTCTGTAGAATAAGCTGCCCGTGCGGGTAGTCGAACGTCGCGCGAAAGCGCGAGAGGATGCCTGCCCCAATTTGGCGGCTCACTTCCGGACTTCCGGCGCAGCATGCCGACTGCGTGTGCGCAATTGTGGTGTGTCCGAGCCGGAACCATTCGTTCTCACCGATGACTCCGGGCTGTGACTCGCCGAACCCACCGGCACCCGTTCGCGTCTGCCGCAGGACACCCGTGGATTTTCGGATGATCGGATGATTGACGAAGTCCAGCGAACCCGTGTCGAGGAGGAACTCGTCTTCCACGGGAAGCTGCCCCGGCACTTTGATGGTTCCGCGCACGAAACTCCACCCACGGCGAATCGTCAGGGGCAGGACGTCTGCTCGGAGCGGCGGGCGGAATCCGGTTGGCGTGGTCACCGTGATCCGACGGCGCCGGTAGTCGATGGTCACGACGGCACGGCACAGCAGATCGTAGCCGATGATTCCGTCGGTGTAGGGCCGCCTGGAGTGTGTCGGGCCGGGAATCGCCGCGAGGCGCAGATCGACGTGTTCTATCCTGACTCCCGGCAGGGACAACGCCACCCGCGAAACGATGTCCACGGCCGTGGCGCCCGTACCGACGCCGGAGATCGTCCCCTGCGACGTGGCGCGCAGATCGAGCCGGCGTGCGACATTGCGGTCCAGCACGGTGTGGCCCGCGCCGCTGTCGAACAAAAGCCACAGGGTATCCGGACGGCCGGCAACCTGCACCGGGATCAGAAGGCCGTCTGCCGTCTCCGTCACCGCGAACTCGCTGGAAGGTCCCGTGCCCTCGACCCGCACGTCCGTCCGGCACGATCCGGAGTCAGGGGCGACGCGCGCCTGCGGCCGGAGGACGCCTGCCGCGCGGACGACTACCGAGATGGCGAGCAACAGCCACATGCTAACGGTGAAGCCTCCTGTTCATCGATACGCCGCGGCCTGGATGCGGTACAGCTCCGCGTAGTGCCCGCCCTGCGCCATGAGCGCCTCGTGCGTGCCCGCCTCGACCACCCGTGAGCCGCGCAGCACCACGATGAAGTCGGCCATGCGCACGGTGCTGAACCGGTGGGAGACGAGAATTGTGATGCCGCCATCGGCCGCGGGCTGCGCCCGGTCCGGGCGGCTCCGACGCGCCGCCGCCGCGTACCGCTCGAAAAGCGCGTGCTCGGTTTCGGCGTCGAGAGCCGCGGTAGGCTCGTCCAGCACGAGCACGAGCGGCCGTTCGCGCATGAATCCCCGGGCGAGCGCGAGTTTCTGCCACTGCCCGAAGCTCAAGTCCACGCCCTCGGGCCACGTGGGGCCCAGCTGTGTTTCGAGACCGGCGCCGAGCTGTGCGACGACGTCCGCGGCGCCCGCCCGATCGACGGCCGCCACCACCGCCGGGTGGTCGTCGAGGCGCGGCAGGTCACCGACACCCACAGTGTGGCGAACCCGGAACTCGAACCGACAGAAGTCCTGAAACGCGCCCGAGAGGCGTGAACGCCACGCGTCGGGTGGCATGCGCGCGAGCTCCACGCCGTCGACCAGGATGCGCCCTCTCGTCGGCTGGTACAGGCGGCACAGCAGCTTCACCAGCGTGGTCTTGCCGGCGCCGTTCTCTCCGACGATGGCGACCACAGACCCAGGTGCGAGACGGAGGGTCACGTCGTCGAGCACCAGCCGGTCCGTGCCCGGGTAGGCGAAGGACACGTGCTCGAAACGGATCCCTTCACCCAGTTGCGCGGGCACCGGCGCGTCCGCGCCGTGCGACTGCGAGGCCGCGTAGTCCTCGAGCCAGGCCAGGCGTCGGGAGCCCTCGAGCCAGATGCCGCGCAGGAACCCGATCTCGCCCACGGCGCCGCCGATGTAAGCCGAGAGGCGCGAGCCCGCCGCGAGCACCAGCAGCACGTCGCCGGGCGCCGCCGCGAGCACCGACGCCACGAACACGACCGCGCCCACGTACGCCGCGCCGAAGATCGCCCACGCCAGCGTGTGCCACACGGCGCTGCGCCGGCGGGCCCGGGCGACCGGTCCGTACCAGCGCTCCCATGCGGCGCGGCGCTGCGCCACGAGGCGGGCGCCGATCCGAGTCACCCGCACCTCCTTGCCGGGCGGCGCGGTGGTGGCGACGTCGAACAGGTGCCGCGCCAGGCGATTGGCCGACCCGCCCCGCTCTTCCGCGGCCCGCTCGACGCCGGGCCGCCAGGTCGAGGTGAGCACCGTCGGGAGCGCTACGCCCGCGAGCAGGGCCAACGCCGGGTGGATCGACACGAGCAGCGCGACGGTCACGCCGAGTCGCAGGATCCAGCCGCAGGTCGTGAACAGCGACATGTACATGTGGTCGAGCACGAAGACCTGGTTGCGCAGCATCGCGAGGCGATCGAGATATGCGGGCCGCTCGTGGTGCTCGATCGTCGCCACCGACGCCTGCAGCCACGCCACGTGCGACTCGAGGGCGATGGTCACCTGGTCGCGGAACCGGCGCTGGGTGCGGTCGCTGATCACCCGCAGGAACCACGTGCCGGCCGCCGACACGCCCAGCCCCACCGCGGCGGTCACCACCAGCCCGCGCCTCCCGCCGAGCACGCCGTCGGCCAGGAGCTTGAACCAGAGGGCCAGCAGCGCGTCCGGCAGCGCGGCGGCGAGCGCCAGGCCGAACGCCACGCTCAAGAGCAACGGCGCGGCCTCGTAGCCGCGCTTGAGCGCGCGCCACATGGCGGGCAACGCCGGCGGCAGGTCGTCAGTCGAGGACATCGAGGGCCGCTCCGGCCTCGGCGTCGTCGCCGAAACGCGACGCCTGCAGCTCGAACATCGTGCGGTAGCGGCCGCCCGCCGCCATCAGCTCCGCGTGCGTGCCGAGCTCGACCACCTTGCCGTGCTCCAGCACGCAGATCCGATCGGCGTGGCGCACGGTCGAGAAGCGGTGCGAGATCAGGATCGTCGTGGCGTGCCGCGTGGTGGCGAGGATGCGGTCGAAGATCTCGGCCTCGCCGCGGACGTCGAGCTGAGCCGTCGGCTCGTCGAGCAGCACCAACCCGGCGCCGAGACGCACGGCGCACAGCGCCCGCGCCAGCGCGATGCGCTGCCACTGGCCGCCGGACAGCTCCGTGCCGCCGGGGTAGCCGCGGGCCAGCACCGTGTCGAGTCCGGCGAGGCCCGTGGCACCGGCCGCGGCGAGCGCCTGCTCGATCGCGTCGTCCGGAGCGCCCCCGGGAGCCACGTTGTCGCGCAGCGGCAGCTCGAAGCGCACGAAGTCCTGAAACACGGCGGTCAGGCGCGCGCGCCACCCGTCCAGCTCCAGGGTGCGGAGGTCCACGCCGTCCACCTCTATGGCGCCATTCTGAGGATCGTACAGCCGGCACAGGAGCTTGGCGATGGTAGTCTTCCCGGCGCCGTTCTGGCCGACGATGGCGAGCGACGAGCCGGCCGGGATCGCGAGGTCGAACCCCGCCAGCACGGGCTCGCGCGTGGTCGGGTACGCGAACGTGACGTGGCGGAACCGGATCTCGCGGGCCGGCATCCCCGCGGCCGGCCGGTCGCCCCGGACGAGAGCGCCCGCGGGGTCCATGGCTTCTTGCAGCCGCAACACGGCGGCGGCGGGCGCCGCGGCAGCGTCCAGCGCCCACGACAGCCCGCCGAACGCGATCATGCTCGTGCTCACCGCAGCGCTCGCGAACGTCACGAGCCTGGCGAGCGCGAGATGGCCGGTGGTCGCCGCGGCGGCGAGAGACCAGAACACGACGACGTTCGCGGCGAGCACGAGGAGCAGGCTCCAGATCACGGGACGCTCGCGCAGCCGCGTCGCCTGCCAGCGGAGCTCGAACAGGCGACGCCGGCGCGACCGGAACCGCTCGACGATCCAGTCGGCCAGCCCGAACAGCCGCGTCTCCTTGGCGGGTGCGGGCTCCACGGCGAGCCGGTACGCGTAGTCCGCGTGGCGCTGCGCCTCGCGCACCTCCTCCGTCTCTCGGTCGCGCCAGACCCCGCTCTCACGCAGCAGCCAGTGGGTGGCGAGCCATGCACCCGCGAGCAACAGCGGCGCCCACCACGCGTAGGCGGCGAGGACGACCGCCGATGCGAGACCACCCACCAGCTCCACCAGCCCACCGGCGATGAAGTCCATCGAGATGAACATCGGCGGGCCGGTGATGCCGAGATCGAAATCCCGGGCCATCGTGAGGTCGTTGGTCAGCTTCGGGTTCTCGAGATGACCCATGCCCGGCGGCCTGACGCAGGCGATGGTGAGCCGGTCGTAGAGCCACGCTGCGGTGCGGCTCCCGAGATTGGCGCCAACGGCGTGGTGCATCGGCGACAGCACCTGCAGCAGGATGAACACGACCCCAACCACCCCCAGCGGCGCCGCCAGGCCGCCGCCCCGTTCGACCGCACCGACGAGGCCACCCATCGCGATCGCGAAGAGCGCCGGCAGGAGCCCGCGCACCAGGAGGAGGGTCCACCAGGCGACGGCGAGTGCGCGGTCGGCTTGGGGCAGCACGCCCGCGAATTTCCATTCGTTACGCAAGTACAAGCGCTCGATCACTGGTCCGCGCTCCCTCCGCTCGCAACTGGGGCCATAATGGCACTATGCAGGGAGGTTGTCACGTTTGACCGGCACGCCCCGACGGTTCCCACGGCCTGAACCATTTTCCGAACACTAGTGCCGTTCCAACTTTTCGGGACTAGTCCCGGAGCGGGGATGGTCGTGACCAAGAGAGCTTATTCGGCGAAGGGGAAGTAGGCGGAAAAAGTTGGAACGGCACTAGCCGAGCAACGCAGCACACACGATACTACGTAGCAGGCGCCGCCCGAATGACCACCGGCCAGCAGATCTTCGACCTCGCCACGCCCCACGTGGGCGAGCCCTACGTATTCGGTGCCGTCGTTGCCAAGGACAACCCTAACTGGCACGGGCCCTGGGACTGCGCCGAGTTCGTGTCGTGGTGCGTGTACCAGGCCGCCGGCACGCTGTACGGCTGCAGCAACGACAAGGCGAAGCCGTCGCTGGCGGACGCGTACACGGGTTACTGGGCGCGTGACGCCAGGGAACTTGGCCACCGCATCACCGTCGCCGGAGCCGCGCGGACCCCCGGGGCTGCAGTCCTGCGGGTCCCGCTTGCCGGCCAGGTCATCGGCCACATCGTCATCTCGGATGGCAAGGGCGGCACCGTGGAAGCGCATTCGACGAACCGCGGCGTGATCCGCGATACGCTCGACGGCCGCCGCTGGGACATGGGCGTCCTGGTCCCGGGGATCGACTACTCCAGAGACCCGGAGCCCCGGAAGGTCGCAGCGCCGGCCGTGCTGTACCGGCTGACGTCGCCGCGCATGAAAGGCCCCGCCATCCGCCAAATCCAGGAAGCGCTCAGGGCGCGCGGCCTCGACCCGGGAGAACCGGACGGCATCTTCGGCGGGCAAACGTTCGCTGCGGTTCGGGCCTTCCAGCTCACCCACGGGCTGGTGCCCGACGGGGAAGTCGGCGCGCAGACCGCCGCCGCGTTGGCAGTGACGCCGTGACTGGACGCGGCTCCCCTGCGCAGAGGG